>CAYIDG010000011.1:0-10839 GCA_964362055.1 uncultured archaeon
GAAAGTTTTTGGAAGTGGGTAGAAGACGAAATTCAAAAATATGATAAACATGGTTCAAAAAGAGATTTGGTCAGAAAAATAATTAAGATGTCCGGTGAACAGCTTAGACAACGTGCCATTGAAACTTGGGTATATAGGTTTAATACAAATGAGATGAGAAAACCGGTCATTGTGCCCGATAATAAAATTTTCGAAATTACCAGAGTAGAAGGTAGTTGCATTCATGGATATAAATTCTTTTGTCCAAGTTGTAAAATATTGAAAGATTTGAAAGATTGTCCTGTACCTCTTTTGTGGAAAACTGATGACAAAGGTAAAATATATGCATTTAATGAATTCTGGGATGATTTCATAGATTCGTTGCAGAATTGTGAACGGTATGGATTATTACCTTCAAATATCAGAAAGGGGTTCAATATAGGTGCACGTGTTTTTAGAAAGTGGAGAAATGGTCATGCACAACCTCATTTATACTCTGAAAAAGAATTCACGCTAACACCCGAAAACTTGTATTGGTTGGGTCTTCATTTTTCTGATGGTCATATAAGAAACAATGGTTCTAAACTATCCTTTACATGGCAAGTTGGTAGTTCTAATCCATTCCAAGGTTATTGGTATCCTCAATTTATACAAACTTTTATGAGTATGTTTTCACACAAAAGAAGCAGAAGTATGACATATATGTCGTATTCAAAGAGTTCAAAAAGTTGGTTTTTCAAGACAAATATATCGAGTCTATCTCCTGTTTTTGCGAAATTTTTAGAAAATAGGGAAATTATCAAAAAAAAGACTGATAGTATTACTACTGGTTATTTGAAAAATTTACCGAGACCACTAATCAAAAATTTAGCTAATAAAGAAGTTTTATTCCAAGGTATAATGGATGGTGATGGTTCTTATAATATTTCTCCTGAACATAGTATCTATATTAATCTCGCTCTCAATCCGTTTATCAAGTATGACTTTATCGACGAACTGCCCATAATTCCTATGTCAGCTCTAGATATGAATAAAAAATATGTCGCATATGAAAAATATAAAGGGTTGCCTCTTAGAGAAATAAGGTTTGCACCAAGCTCATTGAGTTCTCTCCCAAAAAAATACTCAGCTACTGATATTGTTAATCAGTTCGAATTTATGTTAAAAGCTGCGGAAAATAGCATAAGACCAGATAAAGTCCATAGTTTGGTCGCAATAATAAAAAGAATTTCATCTAAAGAATATGGAGAATATAGGAGTTGTTTAGAAATACAAAAACAAATTAGAGATGAAGCTAGAAAAAGGAATTTAATTAAATCTGCAAAATCTCTTGAAAAAAGATTTCCTATTTTAAATGGGTTTTATAAACCGTTCATACCTAAATGGACTGAAAATCTTATATCTAAACCTGAGCTAGAAGAATCTTGGAATTCTTTCGCAATTGGTGATTTTTCAGAAAAGAATAACTACCCTAAACCAAAAATCCTAGATTTTTCTAATGGAGTCCCAGTTGATTTTGATATGACATTGAATGCAAGAAATTGAAATTATTATCGTGTCACTTGAGCATTTTTTACAATTTCATAAAGCCTTTTAGCATTGCCTTTTTCGAAATGCTTTCTTACAGGAGTTAATATTTCATCAAGTGCTGATATTGTTTCTTTTTTCAAATCCAATGGATGCATCTTACCTTTTCTAAACATTTCCTCAAGTTCTGAATAATCATGTATATCCACATTCCCACCAAACTTTACAGGACGCTCTATTGTTCTTGAATCAAACTTTCTGAGAATTATATACTTCCAAATTCCAAGAATTGGATTTCCTTCAACAATCTTCTCAGGGCAATACGCATTTTTTATCTTCTCTTCTATCTCTGGTCTAGTATCATGAATTAAAATCGCAGTAGTTGGTTTGGATTTGCTCATCTTCATATCTATCTGTAATGTTGCATTTTCTTGTCCCATCCGCCCCCCTTTCCCCTGAAGACCTACTAAAAGATGGTGATGTACACATACTCTTGGTGATTGACCTAGCTTAGTTGCTAATTCTCTTGATAAAATCGTTGCATGCTTCTGGTCCATGCCCAACTGTAGGATATCGGCTCCGAAATAAAATGGATCCCATGTCTGCATCATTGGATATATTAGTTGCGCTGTATATTTAATATCGGCCACTGTTCTTCCCATTATAGGGCTAGCTCTAAGGGTTCTCTGAACTGTTGTGAGCTTTGCGATATCTAACACACCTTTCCAATATCTGTCATCCTTTGCCGCATCACTTGTCCACAAGACTCTAGTTTTCTTGATATCAACTCCACAAGCCTTCCAACCTTCTAATAAATACTCACCTACTTTCTTGATCAATTCCAAATTTCCGCCCATCTTGTTATTAATATATGCAAACCAATCTGCTATCCAAAAGATGAAATCTATCTTCGCTTCTATCAAATCATTTATTTTGATAGCTCTAACTACACCGCTACCTAAATGTAACAATCCTGAAGGTTCAAACCCATCATAAGCAGTTGGTTTTTGCTTCGTTTCTAATAAATATCGTAAATCCCCTTCAGTGATAATTTCTTCTGTTGGCGGTCTTTTGATTAACTCAAGTCTTGTTTCTATGTCCATTTTATGCCTCTAATTATATTTTGCTAAAGCCTGATTTAAGTCTTCTATCTTACCAAGTTATAGGCATCCCCTTTTGCATGTTCGGTTTTCTTATATGTTTTGTTCTTAACTGTATATCTTCTTCATTTAGACATCATTTTACACCTTGTGAATTTCGACTCTTAGTGAAATAAGATAATCCAACCAATGTGGAACAGGGTCTCCTTTGATTAGTTTATCCACTCTCTGAGATAATCCAGTGGGATTTTCGGCGTTGGTAACTGAGAACGAGATGCTGGGTATTGACCTAAGCATGTCTATATATTCTTGTTTTGTTAAGGAAGCCCTGATTGAATTGATGAGGTCTCCGCGTATTTCTGGTTTAGTATATTGTACACGTCTTCTAAAAGATTCTTCATCAATATCTCTTCGAAAATCGACTATGTATACTATCCCCCTAGAAGCAGCTACGCGCACCATTTCTTCAAGAGCTTTACGTGGCTCGTAGAGCTGGTGAAAAGAGTTCTGGCAAACAACCAGATCAAATTCTGAAGAAAATGGCGTTCTGTAGACTGGTGCCTTGACAAACTTCATACGTTCTTCTTCTATATAACTATGGTATTTCTTCGAGGCGTACGCAATCATAGTTTCGGCTGCATCTAAACCGACAACTAATCTAGCACCCATCTTTGAGAGTTCTTCACATAGATTTCCAGGTCCCGGACCTACTTCCAATATATTTTTACCAGTAATCCCAAATCTTCTGTACATCTCTTCAGCCAATATGCCATAATCTGATGTCGTTGGATAGTCGCAGGCACTATTGTAACGATTGGCGTCTTCACCGTCAACAACTTCAGTCGGTTCAACAACTCGTTGCGCAAGGTCAGGTAAAACGATTAGTTCCATTGGGTTTGTCATTTTGTCCACCTCTTTTCAAAAGTCTCAGGACTGGAAGTTGAATCCAGATCTGATGGTTTACAGCCACCTGCTCTACCAATTGAACTACCCTGAGAGACTAGTCTAAAAACTAATTTTCCAAAATCTGTTAATGTTACTGGTTCAAAGAATGAGTGACTAATCAAACCCAAGTGCTTCAGTTTTCTGAAATTAAGCTTAAGCGTTGATACAGGCATTTTTTCCCTCTTAGAAACCTTGTTGACTAATGATGTAATTGTTCTTGTGGAATTCTTTTCTATCTCATTTAGAAGTAGTAATTGTTTTTTAGTAAGAACTCTAAATAAAAGTGGCTTTAATTCTTCATGCCTTTCGGCTTGACATATTGGCGAGGCATCACCATTATCACTTCAATCTAATATGTGGTATAGGTTTATAAATCAGGCGGATAGTTAATGTTGTCCATTTTCCAAATTCTGTTTTAAAGTGGAAAAATATTAGACTTAGAACCACTATTGGCATTTAGTATCCAAATACCAGCTGAATCATCAAGCCCAGTTAGTGTCATAACATATACACCGTCATTTCTTTCGCGCATGTGTACAAACTCGTATGGTATAAAACCTTTTTCTCCACGTAGTTTAAAAACAGATTTTACATATTCACGTGATGGATTTTGACCATTTCCTGCCATACTAAATAAGGGTCTAAGTAATTCTTCATCAATAATAACATCTTGTTCATTTGTATATGAACCTTCTACCCAGCTACGTGATGGTGTATAGGAAAGCCTGCCTCTTAGTTCTGTCAATTTTCCATTCAGCCTGTCTATTCTGTTAACAAAATCATCAAATTGCATTTCAACTCCATCAACCCATTGATACATTTCTTCAAGGTTAATTCCCAATCCTTCAGTTACAATACTTTCGTGTAATTTCCTGCTACTGGAAATTAATTTGACATTTCTACCTAACTTTAACATGTTATCCCCTGTAAAAAACCAATAATGCCATAATTTGTAGCTATCAGTTCCGCTACTAAGTGCCATGGGAAGACCACTAGGATAAACCAATTGAGCTTCTCTAGTCCTTATCCTCATTAGATCAACAGTCGTTGCTGGATACTGACCTTCTCTTATAACCTGCCCTAAGACTTCTCTATAATTCCCGAAGTATCGGTCCAAATCTGACATGCTCATGAATGTTAGAAATTTCTTAATTCCTGAGCAAGAAATCTGCGGACTTCAGTCCGCCTAGATGAATTGCTCATCCGCTTCTATAATAAAATAAAGGATGGAGACTCACGTCTCCGCAGAAGAACAACCTTATTTAGTGATTGTTCTTTCCTGCATAAATATCTTCGGAGTTGATTATCATGGACGAATTCATCCACTACAGCCATAGCATTGGCAATAACGTGCACCATATCGAATGGTGCACCAAATACCGCTACCGTATGTTCCAATCGCCATTCATCAGAGAAGAACTAAGAACAATCCTGCATATCGTAGCATCACGCTACCACATCAAAATCATAGAATCAGGCATCATGCCTGACCACATCCATCTGGTAGTGCAGCTGCATCCATCAATGTCGCAGTCAGAAGCAACCAGGCTGTTGAAAGGGGCATTATCATACGAGATGTTCCGCAGGTTCCCCAACTTCAGACTGCGTTATCCTCAAGGCCATCTCTGGGCAAGAGGCAACTTCAAGGATTCTGTTGGCAGAAACACACAGGACAACATAGAACGATACGTAAGGGAAGACAACAACCTCCCCACAACTATCACATCATTCGTCTAGAAACTGTGGGCTTCAGCCCACAGAGTAGGTCATACTATTTAATTTCGGCGGACAGAAAAAACTATCTACTCAAACTTGCTCTTTTTCGTCTTTCTGTAATCTGCATTCCATAAATATCACCGGTAGAATCTCCTATCTTAGTGGGCTTATACGTTCTCCCATCAGTACTCTTGATTCTTATCCATTTTAGAAACAATAGACTATTTTCAATAATAGTGACATCATCGAAGCCATAACTATGAGTTGTTACAAATTCGTAACCTTTTTTTTCTCGATCTTCTACTACGTTTGGAAACCAACTATAATTTCCGAACCATTCTACTCCTGAGGCAACTATTTTTCCTGCAATTTCTTTTCTCTTATATAATTTCATTTTTTATCACTTCATTACTCACTATGAGGAATAACTTTATAATCGATGTGGATAGAAAAAACTGTCTAATCGTTCCATACTTGTCTGGCTACTTTCGAGACCAGTTTCAATTTATTTTCTTGATCTTCAAAAGTTAGGTTATTTCCCTTGGCTACTGAGGCGAATCCACATTGGGTACTTATCGCAAGGCGTTCGTTTGGTATAAATTTAGTTGCTTCTTCAATTCTACTTATTACATCTTCTGGTCTTTCCAGTTCTGGGGATTTTGTAGTTATAAGACCTAATACTACTATTTTGTCTTTTGGTACATACTGTAAAGGCGAAAAGTCTCCTGCTCTATCACTGTCATATTCTAACAAAAGCCTGTCTACATTAGATTTTTTGAATACTACTTCAGCGATTTTACCATAACCCCCTTTGGCCATGAAGCGATTTTTATCATTCCCCCGGCATATATGAAGCCCTTTAGTTCCAGAAAAATCCCCTAAAACCTCATTTATCATATCAACACCTTCGTGAACTAGTTTATCTGGATCGAATCCTTTACTTGCGAACCATTCTTGTTGGACAGGATCAAGCAGCATGCCGAATTCTGGTGCGTCTACCTGAATGTATGTCGCTCCAATTTGTTCCAATCTAGAAACACCATCCTTTAAAATACCAGTAACATCGTTCAGGTACTCATTAGGAGAATAAACTTTGTCAGAAATCCCGGACACAAAATAATAACTCATCATTGTAGGACTTGGGACGGTTATTTTAATGGGCTTATTCGTTACGGCTCTCAGAAAAGCAAATTCTTCAACAGATATGTCATGTTTTTTCTTAATTCTGTCTACAACCCCAACTGTCACTGGATCTACTATTTTATTCCCTTTCATATCAAACCAAATTACTGTGTTACCAGCTATGTTCCATTTGAATCCATCAACTGCATCAACAAAATTATGGCAAAATACAGGACGACGCATTTCACCGTCTGTCAATACATCTACTCCTGTTCTTTCTTGGATAGCAACAGCTTCTTTTACTGCTCTATCTTCAGCTACCTTTAATTCTGGATATGTGAGTTTTCCTTTTTTGAATAGGTCTTGCGCGTCCAAAAGATATTGAGGTCTGAGCATACTTCCAATAACATCTGCTCGATAGAACTTCATACTACCACTTACTTAAAATAGAAAGATAGTAATTATAAAACATTGATGGACAGAAAAAGTTAGCTAGCAGGTTTTCTGTATCAATTCAAGTTTTGATTCTATATCCATACAATCATTAATAATAGAATTTTGCGCTTATCTTTTTATTAGCTTTGCTTCGATAGTCTTAAATAAGTGAAAGTTATTTGTGATAGATATGGTAGAAAAAAAGCCATTGTTAGAAGTACTAGAAGAATTGCATAAACAAGTTGAAACTCAAACGAGGCTTGGTACTTATGTAACAGCCAGTCATACCGCAAACTTGCTTCTTGAGCATGGTGATTGGCACGGATTTAGAGTTTTACAGGATATAAAAAAATCACAAGAAGGCAAGGTGGCAAGTTTCTATGCTGATTTTTATATGAAGAAAAATAGAAGATTTGAAATCATACAGAGCCTTTATACTGATAAGCGTGGTTTAATAGACATACTTTCATTAAGTAGAAAATTTGGCGATTGCACAGAATTAAATACAGCTATGGAGCAAGCAGATTACTCTCATTATCTAATTGCATTCGAATTTGTACTTGGTGCAGCAAGAAAATTGGGGTTAACTGAAAGGCGTAAAGAATTTTTACGGGCATATGCCGATAGACTTGGATTGTATAGTACATCAGTTGGATTTTATGGATTAGAATCGAAATAAAAATATTAATTAACTATTTACTTTAGCTTTACAAAATAAGTTGACATATGCAATTGAATTTTCTTGGAGCTATGAATGCTGTAACGCCATCAGGGATTTTGGTTGACACAGGAAAGACGAGATTTGTTCTTGATTACGGCGCCGATGTCGAGCATATGCCACCTAAACCACCTATGGATGTGGATAAAGTAGATTATGTTTTGCTTTCGCATGGGCATTTAGACCATTGCGGTTCACTCCCCATTTTAGTGAAGAAAAACGGTTGCCCTATAATTTCCAACAATTGTACGAAAGAACTTACAGAACTGCTTCTGCTAGATTCAGTGAAGATAAACATGCTAGAAGCCGGCGACATAGAAGAGGCCAAACTGCCGTTCGACAAAAATGATGTCAAGATTACAGTAAAGAAATTTGTTGATTTGAAATACAGAAAGCATTTGACTTTCAAAGATACGGATGTGGTTTACTACGATGCCGGACACATACCCGGTTCGGCGATGATACTGATGAAAAATAACGGCAAGACTCTGCTTTATGACGGGAATTTCAACACTATAGATACGCGTCTTTTGGGGAAGTGTGACAAAGATTTGCCTGAAGTGGATTATCTGATAACCGAATCTACCTATGCACAGAAGGAGCATCCTGACAGGAAATCACAGGAGAAAGGATTGGTGCAGCTGGTTAATGAGACCATATCTAATGATGGTGTTGCATTGATTTCAAGTTTTGCTATTGGAAGGGCTCAGGAGATACTGCATGTTCTTGATTCCTATGGCATAGATTATCCGCTGTATATGGACGGGATGTCTAGGCAGGCAACGACAATCATCAACAAGCACAAGAATCTGTTGAGAGACCCTAAGAGTTTGGACAGGGCACTGGAGAAGGTTACTTATGTTGCCGGGGACAGGATGAGGGAGAAGATTGTCAAAAAGCCTTGTGCCATAATTACCACATCAGGCATGTTGTCTGGTGGTACTGTAGTGCCGTATATCCAGAAATTGCATAATGACAGGAATTCTAGTTTGATGCTTACCGGGTTTCAAGTGCCAAGCACACCAGGGCATACACTATTGCAGACTGGAAGATTTGTGCATGAGAATATTGACGTTGAAGTTAAGATGTTTGTCAAGCGCTGGGATTTTTCTGCACACTCAGGCAGAAAGGAGTTATTCTCATTTATTAAAGATGTTAACCCAGAGAAAGTTTTTTGCGTTCATGGGGATGATACTAAAGGATTTGCGGAAGAATTAAAAGCAAAAGGTTTTGATGCTATTGCTCCGACTAAGGATAACAGAATATTTGATATCTAACTTCTTTGCATCCTTTCCCTGTAAGGTTCAACTTTATCTAATATTTCTTTTACATGCTTGGGATTCGTTAAATGTGGTATGCGTCGTTGATTTTCAGTTAACATAAGTAAACCACCCAAATTTGCCTCTCCAATTCTCACTAGATGGTTAAGAGGGGTTGGAGATAACCCTATTTCTGTGATATGTATATTATCTATATTTATTTCATCAGCTTCTGCTCTTTCCCTTAGTGCTTTTAGGCTTAATTCATACCCTGTGGGAGATAATTTATAAGTTGGATTTGTTTTACCAGACCTATGAGTTCTAGTATACGATACAAGCATTCCTTTTTCTACATAGCCATCAAGAATTCTTTGCATTTCTTCTGTACTTTCAATCCCAAAATCTCTTTTTAGCAGAGGATTAGTAGGTCTTCCACTGTATGCGTGCTGTTGCGTAAAGAAAAGAACCATTGCTGATAAGTAAGGATCGTCAGTACTAATGTCTTCCATATAAGTTGTTAATTTTGGTATTGTCCCGTCAAGATAATCTGTATTTTTACCTGTAGCAGATAGAACTTCTCTTGCAGTTTCCAAATTACGAATGGCGCCACGTAGGTGTTGAACCATAATTACTCTCTTACTAAATCTCTCTTAAGAATACTTTTATAAGTTTCAAGAAAACCATTAAGCTGGGCAGATTCTATAATAACAGCTCTACTTCTATCATTTCCAGAACTTACACTTACTTGTGCAATAACCTTTCGTGTTGGACGTTCCAGTTCTTGATCAAAAACCAGGCTACATCCTAAAACGAATAAACTGCTTTCTGCATCAATAATTTTATAAGAAAGTTGTGGATTTATTATTGCTAAAACCTGTTGTACATGAGTTGCAAATCTTTGTCTTAGGTAACTTGGAGTTTCAGGATATACTGTAGCTGCACTTAGGTATATACGAGTATAACTATCGTCTTTTTTACCCACCTTTAAAGTTTTTATTTCAGCACTTGCTAAATCATAGTTTAGCGAAGGCATTTTATCTAATATTGTTACCATAGAGTAGTATTCTAAATAACAGTATTTATAAAGATTTCGCTACTGTAGAATAGTAAAGCTTATATATACGTAACTACCATAAAGTGACATATGCCAATAGAGAATCAGATAGCTCTATGCTCGGAGCACTACAGGAGATGGAAGGAGATAGCCCTGACTAAAGGTGATATGAAGGCTATGGAAAGGGCATTCTTCTGGCTAGAGCTGCAGACAGCGTTTATAGCATTGCACGCCTTGGAGCAGTCTAGAGATGATTTAAAGACCAAAAGGAAGCTTATTATTGCCAAGACTAATCTATCAAAGAAATTGGCTGAATATGCTAATGAGACGTTAAATGAGATAAATAGATAATTATTATATAGAATTTTATGACATCTACATTCAGGGATCTAGGAAGAATATTAGGACAATATCAAAAACCGGTTTTGGTTGCAGGTACATCCCACATAGTAAAATTCGGTTGGCACGATTGGGGTGCAATCTCTTCTCTTGTAGGAATATTTAATGAATTGAATCCAAGTGGCCCTGATGATTTTGAAACAGTAGTTTTGGATAGGGTTTACAGAGAATACGAGATATTTTGGACTAAGCATGTTTTAAATGACGATTATGGTTTACCTAAGGCTAATCTTGAATTATTTTATGAATTAGACCCAACACGATTTCCTAAAGAAATAAAAGATATGATAGGTCCTGCTAAAGAACGGTGGCGTAGGGTATCAGAAAAAGCACGTAGTGGAGGAGAATTAGATAAAGCTGACCGAGATTTATTAACTTATGTCGAGGAGCAGGCAGCTAACCATCGAGAAACTTATGTGCTTACGTATGACGAAGACGAATCAGGACCTGCAAGAGATCTGCAATCGAAGTCTCCATGGGTTCATTATGCAGAAGAATCCCTCCAGCCTATTGCTAGACTTATTAGTGAACTTGATACTGAAGAACCCAATAAAAAAGCCATTGTTTTTTATCTAACTGATTAAC
>CAYIDG010000011.1:10849-11371 GCA_964362055.1 uncultured archaeon
AGAATTGTATGGAATGAGAACTACATCGACAACGCCAACACATTATCTACTTACAGTAAGAGCGTCTATTGCTGGTAGTAAGGAAGAATTTGGAATTTCAATACATCCGATTCAGGATAGAATAGTATTTAGAGAAGGGGAGATTTCACGGTATCCATTAATGGTGTCTGATATGGAAAGAGTTTTAGATGCTATCGGTACATCTGAACACAAGCTACAAGAAAAGTTATTTCATGATAGACATTTTAGATCACAAATTGCATTAAGGAAGAACTATCCTTCATCACCATTTATTAGAATAGGTAAATCCAGCAAACATGGGTATATGGATATGAAGAAAGGTAAGAATCGTGTAAGAGTTGATGAAGGATACTTAGTTTCTGTAGGTGATGATTATATGCCTTTGGAATGGCTAACTATAGATGGTAACTATCTTAGAAGGTTCTCACCAGAAACACGAAAAAGTTTAGAAGAGTTTAGACTAGCGGTTCCAAGATAAAAATCCAGATGTTCGATATATAA
>CAYIDG010000012.1:0-11104 GCA_964362055.1 uncultured archaeon
GGTTGGCTCATTGCAGGACTTGAAAGTAGAATATGACGGGACTGTCAGGGACAGTTAAAATAGGTTTGTCCAGTTCCTTCCTGGTGAGGATGGGCTGGATCCTTCAAAAATTGAAAGGGTGGGTATAGATGTCAGAGGAATCGCAGACAAATTATTCAAATGAATTGCCAAATAAAATTTTGGAAGAGATAGAGAAGGTGGCTAAGGAGAAGAGGCTGAACAAGAGCGAGGTGGAGAGACTTACAGAGGAGATTAGGAAAAGATACTTTGTCAGCAGGTATGAGCCTGGGGAGGCGATTGGGATAATAGCTGCGCAGAGCATTTCCGAACCAGCTACACAGATGACCATGAGAACATATCACTTCGCCGGAACTGCGGGAATCAAAGTTACTTATGGCTTGCCGAGACTGATAGAAATTTTTGATGCAAAGAAGGGGCCTGAGACGCCGATGATGACAATTTACCTGAAGAAGCAGTCCAACAACGCGGAGCAGGCGAAGAAGTTGGCGGAGGAAATTGTAGAGAAGAGCGTGGAAAACTTGGTAAGCAATGTGTCAATAAACTTGAATGAAAATTCCATAGAGCTGGATGTCATAGATGGAAGAAGGGGCAGCGCGATAGTGAAAGCTGTCAGGGAAGTCTTCACTGAGTTGAAGGTCAAGGAGAAAGACAAAAACATTGCATTTGTAACAAAAGACGTGCAGGACATCAAAGAACTGCAGAAGATCAAGGAGAAGATTCTCGGCACCCATGTCAGCGGCATTGAGGATATAACCAATGCTGTGGTCAGAAGGGAGGCTGAGGATTGGATTATAAACACCATAGGCAGCAACCTGGAAAAGGTTTTGGCTGTTTCTGAGGTTGATGAGAATAGGACCATTACAAACAATATCCACGAAACCACGCAGGTGCTTGGTGTGGAGGCTGCTAGGAATTTGGTGATAAGGGAGGCGTTGAAGACAATGCAGGAACAGGGGCTGGATGTTGATGTAAGGCATGTAATGCTGGTCGGGGATATAATGACATTCAAAGGCGATGTGACTTCTATAGGAAGGTATGGCGTTGCTGGGGCAAAGACTTCTATTTTGGCTAGGGCTGCGTTTGAAGAAACCATCAAGCATCTGGTTAGGGCGAGCATAAGAAATGAAGTAGACCACTTCAAGGGTATTTTTGAAAATGTTATGATAGGGCAGGTAGTGCCGTCAGGTACTGGAATGTTCGACTTGATAGCAAAATTCGAAGAGAGTTCTGAATAAAACTATTTAAGCATCAAACCCGTTAATTGAGAGCATGTTGACAGAAGACATACAAACCGCATTGAAAACAAGCAACGCAATTTTGGGCTACCGCAGGTCAATCAAATTTATAAAAACCGGCAAGCCGAAATTGGTGGTGATGTCTGACAACGTGCCTGAGCAGATTAGAAACGAGATGGAGCATATTTCAAAATTGTCTGGTTTGAAACTGGAAGTTTATGACGGCAACAGCAGGGATTTAGGAACAGTTTGCGGCAAGCCCTTCCCGGTATCGGTGCTAACAATAAAAGGATGAGCTATGGGAATCACTTTTGATACAGAGACAATAAGGCTTGTCACGCTTTTTGAAAATGTCACTAAAGCTACAATCAAGGATTGTTTTGTGAATGATTCGAACGATATCGTATTTTTCATAGTTGATGAGGGGAAGATCGGGCTGGCGATAGGGAAGGATGGCAAAAGTGTGAGGCATGTTGAAAAGCTGATAAAGAAGCACATAAAAGTTTTCGAATTCTCAAAGGATTTGGCGAAATTTGCGAGAAATGTTATACCATATGTAAACAATCTAAATGTAAGAAACAACGGAAATGAGATTATAGTGGAAGTGATTGTAGATAAGAAGAACAAGGCGATGGTCATCGGCAGGGATGGCAGGAATTTGGAGCTGTACAGGAAGTTGCTGAAGAGAACACATGGTATCAGTGATGTTGTGGTGAGATAATGACCGGGGAATTTGGCGGCAGGAAATTGAAGAATGACAGGAAGAAGTTCAGATGGCATGACATACACTACAAGAGAAGGATGCTGAAGCTGGGGGAGAAGGATCCGCTTAAGGGTGCTCCGCAGGCCAGGGGGTTGGTTATTGAAAAGCGCGCGGTGGAGCAGAAGAAGCCTGCGTCGGGATTGACAAAAGCGGTGAGGGTGCAGTTGATAAAAAACAATATCCAGGTAACGGCGCATGTTCCAGGTGAGGGGGCGATTGACCACGTAAACGAGCATGATGAGGTGGTTGTTGAGAGTATAGGTGGCGCTCAGGGCGGACCTAAGGGATCTATGGTAGGAATCAAATACAAGGTGATTGCTGTGAATGGCGTTGCGTTGAGCGAGATTGTTGCTGGAAGGAAGCAGAAGCCGGCGAGGTAAATGGAAGCAAAATTATTTAACAGGTGGGATGTATCGGGTGTTGTAGTTAATGATTTGGGGCTGAGAAAATACATCAATCTTCAGCCGACTATTGTGCCGAAATCTTCCGGCAGGTATGCAAGGCACCAGTTCCATAAGTCCAAGATGAACATTGTTGAGAGGTTTATTACAAGATTGATGGTCCCGGGGCACAGGGGGAAGAAGCATGTCATTTCATCCGGAAGTGTGGTTGGGAAGTATCAGACTGTTTATAAGATTGCCAGGAGAACTTTTGAAAGAATAGAAGAGGTGACGAAGAAGAATCCTGTAGAAGTTTTGGTGAGGGCGATAGAGAATTCTGCGCTGAGGGAGGAGATTGCTGCCTACCAGGTTGGGGGGATAATTGTCAGAAGGGCTGTGATTACTTCTCCGCAGAGGAGGGTTGATCTTGCATTGAGGATTATTGTGCAGAGCTCGTATAGGAAAAGTTTTGGGAAGAAGGATGACATGGTTACTGCATTGGTGAATGAGATTATAGCTGCGTATAATAATGATGCGAGCAAGTCTGAGGCGATAAAGGACAGGCAGAGGTCTGAGAGGGAAGCTGAGGGTGCTAGGTAAAAGATTTATTATTTACTTTTTAAATTTGGTTTGTTGATAATCTTTATTAGACACGTGTCTAATAATAGATAATGCCCAAGAAAGGTCCTGACATGGAAAAAATAGAATCTATCAGAAAGATATTAAAGAAAAATCCAAGAGGCTTATGGATAAGGGAGATATCAAGAAAGACAGGCTTAGATAAATCCACAGTTTCAATATATTTAGCAAGATATATGCAACATGAAATTGAAGATACCTATCCGGATGTTAAAGGTGATATGATAAAGGTAGTGAGGTTGAAGAGGAGATAATTCTTATAAAGTTTAGAAATTAAATCCTAATCTAAAACAGTATAAGGTGGTATAGATAGCCAAGGAAATTACTGAAAGAATTGTAGAGGTAATGAAATCTCCAAATAGAATAAGGAATATAGCAACATCTTCCCATGTACATCACGGTAAAACAACTCTTACGGATAATCTGGCAATGTTGGCGGGTATGATTTCGGAAAAGGTTGCTGGTGACGTTTCTAAAGGCATGTTAACCTGGTTTGATGAACAAGAAAGAAAACGACAATTGACAATTTATGGCGCAAACGTGAGCATGGTCCATGAATACGAGGACAAAGATTATGTTATCAATCTTGTAGATACGCCAGGTCATGTAGATTTTGGAGGCGATGTTACAAGAGCCATGAGAGCAGTTGATGGAACTATAGTTTTGATTGATCCAGTTGAGGGAATAATGCCACAGACAGAGACAGTCTTCCGTCAAGCACTTAGAGAAAGGGTAAAGCCAGTCCTATTTATCAACAAAACCGACAGACTCATCAAAGAGTTGAAGATGACTCCTGAGATGATGATGAAAAGATTCGAGGAGGTCATACGTGATGTAAATATCCTGATACAAAAATATGTTGAGGATGCATACAAGGACAAATGGCTTGTTAATGTTAATGATGGCACAGTTGCGATCGGGAGCGCTTACAAAAAATGGGCAATCTCAATTCCATTCATGAAAAAAACTGGAATCACTTTCAAAGAAATTATTGAATTGACGAATGCTGGAAAGGAAGATGAACTGGCGAAAAAAGCTCCGTTGCATCAGGTTATTCTCGATATGATTATCAAACATCTGCCTAGTCCTGTTGAGGCACAAAAGTACAGATTGGATAAAGTTTGGAAGGGGGATTTAGATAGTGAAGTCGGCAAGCAAATGCTGGCATGCGATCCCAACGGGCAGTTGGCGATGATAATCACAAAAATGGTTATAGATCCGCATGTAGGATTTGTTGCCACTGGTAGATTATTTTCAGGTAAAGTTTCCAAAGGCAAGGATGTCTATTTGATAGGGCAACATAAACAGGAAAAATTGCAACAGGTTGCAGTCTATAAGGGGATACAGAGGATTGCTGTTGATGAAGTAAGTGCTGGGAACATAGTTGGTTTGGTTGGCATACCCGATGCATTCACAGGAGAAACAGTAACAGATGCTGGAAATATTATAGAACCTTTTGAGGAGATAAGGCATCTGTTCGAGCCAGTTGTAACAAAATCCATAGAGCCGAAGAATGCGATGGAACTGCCGAAACTTGTAGAGACATTAAAGAGATTGGGCAGGGAGGACACTACGTTAGTTGTAAAAATCAATCAGGAAACTGGCGAGTATCTTGTTTCTGGTCTGGGTGAACTGCATCTGGAAGCGAAAGTTGAGAATAAACTGAAAGAGATGGATATACAGGTCGAGATGTCCAAGCCGATTGTAGTATACCGTGAAACTGTTTTTGAACAGTCGCCTGAGATAGAAGGGAAGTCTCCGAACAAGCACAACAAGTTCACTTTTCTGATAGAGCCTTTGGAGGATGGGGTTTACAAGGCGATGCTGGATGGTGAAATTCCAAGTGAAGGTGTGATAAAATCCAAGAAAGTTGATCTGTTTAAAAAATTCGAGAAGGCCGGGATGGATTATGACGAGTCCAAGAACATAATACAGATGCACAGCAAATGCGTTCTGGTGGATTTGACAAAAGGGATACAGTATTTGAACGAGGTTATGGAAATGGTCAGGGATGCTTTTGTGGAAGTGTGTGAAGATGGTCCATTATCCAGAGAACCGTGCATAAAAATGAAAGTAAAGCTGCTTGATGCCGAACTGCATGAGGATCCTGTGCACCGTGGACCTGGTCAGATAATGCCTGCTGTCAGGTATGGGATCAGGCAGGGCATGCTCAAAGCCAATGCAACTGTGTTGGAACCTAAACAGGTTATAAGAATTGATGCACCAACAGAATTGATGGGAGGGGTAATAAGAGAGATTACCAACAGAAGGGGGCAAGTATTAGATATGAAGGAGGAATTGGGTGTTACAGTTATAACTGCGAAGCTGCCTGTGTCAGATATGTTCGGGTTTGATGCGACATTGAAGTCTGCTACAAGCGGTAGAGGCTTTTACAGTTTGATAGAAATTGTTTTCGAGAGGATACCAAATGATTTATTTGAAGGAGTGGTTAAGGGAATTAGGAAGAGGAAGGGTCTGCCTGAGGACGTCCCAAGACCGGAAATATAAAATGAAATGACTATCTGAACTTTATATTTTTGAGTATCCTTTTTCGTAACTTGTAGGTATTTCCATGCATAACATAACCGAACCAACCTTCCAGCATTTTATTCATACTACTGGAGGAAGTACTCTCTCTCTCTAAGCGTCAATGTATAGAAATTGTTTAACGTCCTTTCAAATTTCCTTAAGTTGGATTTCTTTGGCAATTTGTAATGGTAGAATATTCTAAATCCCAATAATGCTACTCCATTGCGCAGCGGAATAATTTTTGATTTTTCCGGATGCAATTCGAGTTTCAATCTCTGTTTGAGGAAATTATTTATCAGCCATTTGTACAATAGAAGTTTTTCTTTAGACCTGTGAAGAATGACAAAATCGTCTACGTATCGCATATAATACTTGACTTTCAAATTATGCTTCACGAAATAATCCAGCTCACTCATATATACATTTGCAAAGAACTGGCTTGTAAGATTGCCAAGAGGCATTCCCTTTCCTTTGAATTTGAAATTATGGTTGCCGAGGACTATTCTTATCAACCGGAGAACTTTTTCGTCTCTGATTTTCTTTCTGATGATAGCCATCAGTATTTCTATGTCTATAGAGTCAAAATAATGCTTTATGTCGGCTTTCAACGCGTAACCAACAACCATGTTATTGTCTCTATAGTTTTCTAACAGTTCACCATTTCTGGTTATCTTATTCTTGAATCTATCGAATCTCTTTAACCCTTTATGAGTACCTTTATTTTTCCTGTTTGCATAGGTATCGTTAATGAAAATCTTTTCGAATATGGGCTCTATTATGTTGCATATTGCATGATGAACTATCCTGTCTCTGAATGCTGAAGCGTGGATAACTCGTGTTTTAGGATCTTTAATTATAAATCGCTTTAACGGCTTAGGTTGATACTTCTGTGCTTTTAATTCCTCTTTCAATTTCGACAGTTCTGTGCGGATGTCAGACTCGAATTCTTTGACATACCATTTTTCAGATTTTCCTCTCTTGGCTTTCTTAAACGCAAGCCTTAGGTTCTCCAAGGAGTATAGTTGCTTGAAAAGTTCGTTGTGGGTCTTCATAAATATCCTGGGTGGTCTGGGTTATTCCGAAGGACGCCCCTGTTCGAATTCAGGTCTTTTGATGAAGATTTCCTGTTGTCAAGCCTGATGTTCGCGTTCAAGTTCGACGGCCTTTGATGACAATGTTCCATATTGTTCTCACCAGGCCTATGCAGGTTCCAGTCAAGAGCTTAAGTTAGCCCATCCACCAAGTTTTCACTGAAGCTTCAGGTTTCACACTAGTCGCATTCTGCTCATTCGTCATAGCTACTATCTGTCGCCTCTGTATTTCATGGCTAAACGGAAAAAGCCCTAATGCGCTATGGACAGGCGTGTAGCCCAGACTTGCTTTCATCTGATTTCTAGCAATAGCCCAGGAATTGATTATAGTGATTGGGAAAATAAAAGTATTGTTTGCGCTTTACTAGATTCTTAATTGTCTAGCAAGTCTTTCAGTTTCACTGGCCAATCTTTCCAGTTCACTGGCAGTTTTGTTCATTTTTTCTTGATAGCTGCTGGCGGCGTTCAGCCTTCTACCCCGAAGGACGCCCCTGTCCGAATACCCGTAGTCAAGCCCGATGAACGCGCTCAAGTTCGACGGCCTCTCACCAGGCCCCCGCAGGTACCAGACAAGAGCCTTTACACCATCGCTATGATTTGGATCCAAATTAGCATAAATTTGATCTTTTGGCATAACACCAACCTCTTCAGCACCTTCTGGCATCGATGTCCATTGAGAATCTTTTAACTGATATTGGCCTGCACGAAATGCCTTATAAGCAACTAACTTACCGCCAGCTTGTTTGAATTCGTCCAATGTAATGCCATGTTCAGAGTTTGGTTTCACTGTCTTTTCTGTGTAAACTCCCACAGGTGTTGCGAACGCTGGGAGTTGTGTATTGCCCAAGTTTAGCACTAGACCGCTTTTATTGTCAACAACAAAAACTCCGTTTACAAATGGAAAATAATCATGCATCTCTTCAGCCAATTGTTCCACCATGGGCTTCAAGTCTCCTGCTTCTGCACCATAAGGCTTATGGAATTCTTCGCTATAAAAATCTTGAGGGTTTATTTGTCCATCTTTCAGATTTTGCCATGCGGCTCTTACTGGATCTGGTCCTAAAACAGGCGCTAAATTCGGGTCTATGCTGTTTTGGTATAAAGAGTGGAGAAAAGTTTTACCTAAATCCCTTACATATAGTCCTTCTGCCGGTTCGATTAAAGTACCTTTATATACAAGCGGCAATACTTCAGTTGCAGTTGCCATATCTAAATTAAGGAACAGTAAAGGATTTAAATGTTATATCAGACCAGAAATCAAGTTACCTATCGTTTAGGTACATTCCAATAAGGTGATTTACATTTAGGACAAACCGTAGGTTCCTTTTCAGTTCTCGGTACCCATTCATGTTTACACCTTTCACATCCATATCCTTCTAGAGTTATCTTAACTTTAGGCATATTAATTAAATAGTATATTACTAACTGATATATAAATATAAAAGTAAGCTTAAATACTTACGTAACTAATAATATACTGATAAAGTAAAGTTGACACATATGGAAAAATTAACGCAAAATCAAATAACTAAATTAGAAAAACTTCCGGAATATGTGAAAGAAAAGACAATTAATCTAATTTCTAAATCTGAAGAAAAATTTGACAAAAGACTAGAATCATATTCAAAGGTCATGAGGCTACGCAAAGAAGGCTTAGGTTGGAAGAAAATTATTGAATTAACGGGTATGTCCAGAAATGTTATCAATGATTGGATATACCGTGAGATAAAACCAAGATATAGGTTAATTCTACCTGATGCGATAGATATCATAGGAAGGCTGAAAGAAAATGGTCTAACTTATGTAGAAATAGGTAATTTGTTGAATGTCACTTCTGTAACAGCATCAAGGTTATTAAATTCCAGGAAGCGTGAATACAACAAAAAAACTGTCTTATCTCAAGGTGTTATAAATTTCATAAAGATGTCGGAAAATCCACTAGAATTTTTGAACTATATGTGGCTAGTCAAAATAAATCAAAAGAGTTTTGATAACGCTAAGACCTTCTGTGAGTTCGTCAAGCTACAAGATAAAATGAGTTTCTTCGGATTGTGTAGAAAGTTAGGAAAAAGCTATGGTACGCTTTCGATTTGGAAGAAAGGTAAACATGTTCCTTGGCTCATTAACTGGTTAGAATTATATCTGAGACTGGGCAAACCTAAAGATGGCTATGTTTGGTTACCGCTTTCATTGGATTTTAGAATAAATACATCTCAAGCAATTGAAGTCCCTACTAAAATAGAAAAATGGGAAGCTATAGCAAACGTTATAGAAAAATTAGTTTCAATTGAAGACTCTCAAACAGTTATGCCATTGGGTAAAGAGGAGTGTTTTGCTTTCGCCTTGGGTATGATGGTCGGTGACGTAAGTAAACGGGCTGGTAGACGAGATAGATTGGACTTACAATTGACAACGAGATCAAAAACAAATCTGAAGTTAGGTAATTTCTTTTGTGACGGCCTTAAAAGGCTCGGTTTTAGAGCATATAGAACTAAAGATAGTAGATGGTTCTATAGATGGGTATCTCAGGTTTCCCCATTCTTCAATTGGGTGTATAAAGTAGTTCTGGGATTACGTGAAGATGAAACTACAACTTACAATGCGATAAGAGTTGATTGGTTTTTAGATGCGCCGCGAGAAATTATTAAAAGGTTCCTTCAGGGTGTATACGAGTCTGATGGGTGCGTATCCATAGGTGGGAGAACGATAGGATGTGCGGTACATCCTAACGCTTATTTGATCCAAGCTCTACTAAACAAATTTGGTATTAAATCTAGCATTTCTAACGGCAAATACAGACAAGTATTAATTTTTGGTAAGTGGCAATTCATGAAAGCCAATGGAATATTGTTTGCACCAGAGATTAAGACCGAACGATATATGTTATTGAACATGCTCAATACAGCTAAAAGATTGAAACCTGGTAAAAAGCTTCCACTGGAATTAAAAAAGGAAATAATGCAAATGAAACTAAAGGGCTATAATGGCGCTTTAATTATTATAGAGCTGATTAGAAAATACAACTTAAACATAAGTAAAGAAGCTATAAGCAGAATTAAACCCTTTTGACAGGGGGAATCAAAGTTATTTAAACATATCTGATAAATTAGATTTAATAAAAATTCGGTGATAGCAATCCCAAGCAAACCACATATAAATCTTTTGACTAGCGGTCATGTAGACGCGGGAAAATCCACTCTTATCGGTAGGCTTCTATATGAGACTGGCGCGATCAGGGAAGAAGAATTGAGGAAATTAAAAGAGATTGCAACGCAGCTTAAGAAGGAAACTTTTGAGTTTGCTTTTGTCATGGATACAGTAAAGGAAGAGAGGGAAAGGGGGGTAACAATAGATATAATGCACAGGCCGTTTGAAACGCAGAAGTGGTTCTTCACTATTATAGACGCGCCAGGTCACAGGGATTTTGTAAAGAACATGATTACTGGAGCGAGCCAGGCTGACGCAGCTCTTCTTGTCGTATCTGCCAAGCAAGGAGAAGGTATACAAGCCCAGACCAAAGAGCACACATGGCTGTTGAGAGTTTTAGGAATACAGCAGCGGATTGTGGGCATAAACAAAATGGATGCGGCAAATTATGACGAGAAGAGATACAATGAACTGAAGGCTGAGGTTACTAACCTTCTGAAGAGCGTTGGTTTCAAGGTTGATGCAATGCCTTTTGTGCCTGTGTCTGCTTATAATGGGGATAATGTAACTAAAAAGTCAGACAAGATGGCTTGGTACAAGGGGCAGACGATAGTTGAAACATTGGATGCGACGATAAAAGAGCCTGAAAAGCCTACACAAAAGCCATTAAGACTGCCCATACAAGATGTTTACACCATTACTGGGGTTGGGACTGTTCCTGTTGGGAGGGTTGAGACTGGTGTGATGAAGATGAATGACAAGTTGATTTTCGAGCCTTCGGGTGTGGTTGGTGAAGTAAAGTCTGTAGAGGTTCACCATCAGCAAATCAACGAAGCCAAGCCAGGAGATAATGTCGGGTTTAATGTTAGAGGTGTGGATAAGTCCCAGATTAAAAGAGGGGATGTAGCTGGCCATACAGACAATCCTCCATCAGTTGTCAAGGAATTTACAGGACAGATAATTGTTTTGCAGCATCCGACTGTGATAACTGCTGGGTATACGCCAGTGTTCCATTGTCATACAGCATCTGTAGCTTGTACGATAGAAGAGATAATTGCCAAGGTTGATCCTAAGACTGGTGCTGTTATACAAGAGAAGCCAGATTTCATCAAAACTGGTGATGCTGCGAGAATTAAAGTCAAACCATTAAAGCCGTTTGTTATTGAGAAGCAGGCTGATTTTCCTGAATTGGCAAGGTTTGCTATCAGAGATATGGGGATGACAGTTGCAGCTGGTGTTTGTTTAGAGGTAGTAAAGTCAAAATGATTTGTTGGGTTTGCCAACTGTTAATTGATATTA
>CAYIDG010000013.1:0-3826 GCA_964362055.1 uncultured archaeon
TCTTGGATAAAAATGGTAAAAAACAATATGCGTGGCAGAATACTTGGGCGATATCAACTAGGGAATTTGGCGTGATGGTTGCTGTGCATAGTGACGACAGGGGATTGGTCCTACCTCCAAAAGTTGCACCTGCACAGGCTGTAATCGTGCCGATATTCGATGAGAAGAGCAAAGATGCTGTGTTAAGCGAAGCTAGGAAAATCGAACAGAAGCTCAAAAGGAAATTCAGGGTTAAGCTGGATGACAGGGAATATTATACTCCCGGTTGGAAGTTTAACGAATGGGAAGTGAAAGGAATTCCATTGAGGATAGAGATAGGTCCTAAGGATATCAAAAGCAAACAAGTGGTTTTGGTTAGAAGGGATACTCTGGAGAAGCATGCAGTGAAATTTGATGAATTGGAATCTGAGATGGGAAATGCTTTGGAGGAGATGCAGGACAGTTTGTTCAGGAAGGCGTCAGAATTTTTGGAAAAAAATACACGAAAAGTGAAAACTTATGGCGAGCTTAAAGAAATTCTTGAAAATAAAAAGGGTATAGTGCAAGCTGTCTGGTGCGGAGATGGCGGTTGTGAAGATAAGATAAAGGAAGAAACGAAAGCCAAGATAATCAGCATTCCGTTCAATCAAAATAAGGTTGGTGGGAACTGCATTTACTGTAATAATAGAGGTAAAGTGATTGCGAATTTTGCAAGGTCTTATTAGTCTATTGCTCAACCCTCAACCAAAAGATATTTAAATTACTTAATATAATTAAAATTAATTGATTCTCGGTGTGTTATTTTGTCAGTGTTTGAAGAAAAACCAGAAATAAGGAAAACAGGAACAACTACACTAGGAATGATATGTAGGGATGGTGTAGTGCTGGCTGCAGAGAAGAAATCCACTTTAGGCTATTTGATTGCCAGCAAGGAATCCGAGAAGATACTGCCTGTGGAGGAGCATGTGGCATTGACCATTGCCGGTGCAAGCGGCGATGCGCAGGCTTTAGCCAGATACTTGAAGGCCGAATTAAAACTATTCTCAATCCAAAACCAAAGAAAGATTTCCGTGAAGGGCGCTGCGACATTGCTGTCCAATATACTTCAGGGCGGCAGGTGGACTTACATGCCTTACATGGTTCAGTTGATAATCGCAGGCTATGACGAATCACCGGCAATCTACACGCTGGATGCAATAGGTTCTGTGGAGGAAGAGAAGAAATTCTTTTCAACCGGCTCAGGTTCGCCAATGGCTTTGGGTGTTTTGGAGGACGGGTTTAAAGATGGTATTTCTATAGACGAAGCAAGTAAATTAGCTTTGAGAGCCATAAGGTCTGCCATTGAAAGGGACATAGGCTCTGGTGGAAAGGCGATAGACGTAGCAGTTATAACTAAAGACGGCATTAAAATAACACGACATGATTTGGACAAGTTAGCGAAATAATTGACTGTTTTCTGTGGACGTTATGGAAATTCTTGAAAAAGTAAAGTCTTTACTGCCTAAAGAAGCGATAAGCAGGGTTGAATTGGAGGGCTCTGAGATTATTGTTTACACCAAGGACAGGGAGTTCTTTAGGGCGCATGAGGAGACTGTCAGGGAAATTGTTGGACAGATAAAAAAAAGAATCGAGGTAAGGCCTGAAAAAAGCCTGACGATAGACGAGGAGGCGACGAAAGAAATTATAAGGCAGCTGGTTCCCGAAGAGGCGAAAGTTAAGAGCATCTACTTCGAGCCTGAGAGAAGTCTTGTCATAATCGTTGCAGCCAAGCCCGGGTTGGTAATCGGTCGTGGTGGTGAGACATTCAGGAAAATAAGAAGTGAAACATTCTGGGTCCCTAGGATTGAAAGAGTTCCAGCGATAGAATCGAATGTCGTTGATGGAATAAGGAAGATGATGCACAGCGAATCCAAATGGAGAAAAGAGTTTTTGAATGGTATAGGTGAAAAGATTTTCGGCGAAAGTAAAGCAAAAAGAGACTGGATCAGGATAGTAGGTTTGGGCGGATGGGGCGAGGTAGGAAGAAGCTGCACGTTGGTTGAAACACCCAAATCGAAAGTAATCATTGATTGCGGGATTAAAGCTGGGGCAACGAATGCCGAGGTGTATCCGATTTTCAACACCAAGGAATTTGATTACAGTGAACTGGATGCAATAATTGTTTCACACAGCCATCTTGACCATTGCGGAGCAGTACCAATTTTGTATGAATACGGATATGACGGCCCTTTGTACATGACTACGCCTACATTAGATTTAGCAACACTCCTTTGGTTGGATTACATTGATGTCATGCAAAAAGGTACAGACAAGCCACTGTTTACAGCAAAGGGCGTGAAGGAAGCTGTCAAGCACGCAATCACTCTGGAGTATGGCGAAGTGTCTGACGTAGCACCGGATGTGAGATTGACATTCCAGTCATCCGGACACATACTTGGTAGCGCTTCTCCTCATTTGCACATCGGCGAGGGCTTGCACAACATCGTTTATGCTTTGGACCAAAAGTTCGGCAGGACTACTTTGTTGGATCCTGCTTTTACTGATTTTCAGAGAGTTGAGACTTTAATAATTGAATCGACATACGGAGGTAAAGATGACTTGATGCCACTGAGAGCTGAATCAGAAAGGCAGCTGATAGACATAGTAAACAAGACAATGGAAAGGAATGGGATAGTTTTGATTCCAAGTTTTTCTGTGGAAAGGGCGCAAGAGGTCATGGCAATCTTGGTCGAGCATGGGTTGCAGCATAACGTGTATTTGGACGGGATGATTTGGGATGCCAACGGCATTTTTACTGCATATCCAGAATATCTTTCAAGAAACATACAGAAGAGAATCTTCAATGGGCAGGATCCGTTCCTGTCTTCTATTTTCAAAAGGGTGTCATCCCAGCAAGAAAGGGAGAAGGTTTGGGAGGATAAGCCCTGTGTTGTTGTATCGACGTCTGGGATGCTGAACGGAGGACCTGTGCTTCAGCATCTGCAGGCATTGGCAGAGGATTCAAGGAATACTTTGATTTTTGTCGGCTACCAAGGGGAAGGGACATTCGGGAGGAGGATACAGAAGGGATGGAGGGAGGTGCCGATGGGAACTGGTAATGGAAAAACAATCAGCATACCTTTGAACATGGAGGTCTATACGGCGGACGGGTTGAGCGGCCACAGCGACAGAAATCAGTTGCTTAGTTTCGTCGGCAGGCTGGGTTCAAGGCCCAGTAAAGTCATTTGCGTGCATGGCGATAGTCAGAAGACTATAGAATTGGCCAGGGCAATCAACAGGATTTTCAGGATAGAAGCCATAGCCCCGAAGAATTTGGAATCGATAAGGTTGAAGTAAGTAGTAAAATTTTTCGAGACATTGTTCAAAAACAGTGTATTTAAGCCTCAAATCTCACAAATCGTATTATATTCGTTAAAAGCCTGTTATGAAAAATGTTTATACCTGACTTTTATTATTTCTTGACCTGCTCACTGCCACCTCTAAGAATTATGTGGGTTTTTAAATCTTTTATTAAGGAAAGGGTATGGTTTCAGTTTCACCTGGAAAAAATGTTCGAATAAATTTATTACCATCATATAAATCGACAGTATCTATTTCATTGGGATTTTCGTGTACAATTCTGCCGATACCATTCCTCACTGTATCTCTATCAAAACCTTCTGGATAATAAAATCTCAAATAAGGAGATAAATGCCTTCTTCCAAGTTCGACTATATCTTCCTGTGAAAGTGGACCTATTAGTTTTACAAATTCCGTGTCATATACTGTTGTTGTATCTCTAGCAAGCACAGGTTCAGAAGACTTTTGAGAAGGATTCACACCCATCTTATACTGAAAGACTCTTGGA
>CAYIDG010000013.1:3836-10665 GCA_964362055.1 uncultured archaeon
ATAGGTTTGTCAGGTCGCATTTTCATATTATCCTGATAGTTTATTCTGATTTTCATTAAACTCACATTCAGTCATTTATTATTAAAAAATTTAAGGTTTTCCCCCTTTCGTTCGCAGGTCAAGTTTTCTGTACACATGACTAGAAAGGAAATCCCAATCCCAAATCAAACCTGTAAACTTCATACATATCGTCGTTAGCCACATTGATATACGAAGTGAGATGCCCTAACCTCAGATTGCTCAAGCCACTGATGTGTTTTTTCTCAGAACCCCAAAGAAGCAAGGATGCCAATAGCAATTTATGATCATCGCCAACTTTTTTCAAATCCTTTGTAAAATCAGCCACCCATGCAACCCTTGACGCAATTCCATTAACAATAGCCGCTGGTATCGGCTTGTCAGATCCGGCATAAGTCCCCCTGGATAGCAAAATTCTAAATTTCGCCTTGTTTTCGTCTTCGCCTGCAGGATATAGTTTTGTAGCGCCATCCAAGAAATTTTTGAATTTATAGTCCAGGAAAGCAATCCCAACTTTCGCACCACCAGCATCCATGTAGCTTAACAAAAACTCCTGCCCGTCAATTGCAAACTTTTGGTTAGGCAAGACTTTGACATCTGCTTCATCAGGGTTACCCCCAGTATCGAAATATGCAGACACTTCGGTTATTTCATTGCAAATCCAAAAATTAAAGTCAGCATCCCTAACCCTGAAAGCGCCTTTGCTTATATCAACACTTATGCATGGGTCTAAATCAGCTTTCATTTTGAAAGAAGCCGCCACATCAGGAGCCAATACAGGCATCGGCAGATGATGGAAATATTTGTAAGTTGTATAAGTCTGGTTTGTTGCACCTTGGTGCTTGGGTTCAAAGGAATTTTCCGTAGCTCCACCGCCGCAGGTAGGAGATATATTGGAATCGCATTCCTTGATGCCGAAAATATCTTTTTGCGCGTCGTCCAAGCCGCCGGTTAAATCCATGATCTCAACTATACCTTTCCCAGCCTTGGCGTAATCTTCTAAATTTTCCTTAAAAGGATTAAGATTTTTATCGCCCCATATAAGCAAAACATCCGATTGGGGAAAAATAGGGCTTAATTTGGAGGATACGATGTCAAAATCTATATACCTGCCATTGACTTTTATCCTCCCTATCCAAGAAATTAATGCATTCTTTTGGCCTTCACTGCAGTCGCATGCGACAGTAACCACAGGTTTTAAAGCACCTCCGGTGCCAGACCAATGAATCAGGTTAGTTGCATTTGTCGGTGCTGTCCTGTCCAGAAAATTCCTCAGATTGGTTTCGTTGAAAGAGTGGTTGAACAGGTTGCCGGTCCTGTCCAAAGCCAGTGTAAGATCCCTGCCTTTGAGAGAAATGAACGCATCTTCCCAGCGGTTCTGGTAGGAAAATCCTGGAAAGAGTACACTGTTTGCCACAATAAGGGTGATTATTACAACAATCATTTCTAAAATTGCAACGAAAGCTTTTTGTCTCATTTATCCCACACATTTGCTGATAATTCTCCAAATGCCCCGTCATCAAACGCAACTATTCGTGTTATATTCACGCGGGCTTTTGCAGACACTTCTTGGGGCGAGCATAAGACAACACTCTGGGCAGGCGCACTACTTTTATCGATTAATTGGAGCAGAAAGCCGTCCTTGATATCCAGCAGTTCAATAACCTTTTTATAGTCTGAATCGTCTGGTGCTGAATTGCACATGCTATTGAAGGCTACTGCCTTGGCGCGTGATATTAAGTTTGTTTTGTTGGCTGTTTCATCAGCCAGGCCCAATCTTTTTGCATTTGGCATATCCGTATGCCAATTTCCTGGATGGCCTGCGTCATTGATTAGAATTTCTGAAATTTGATAAGCCTCAGATCTCAATCTTTGAATGCTTATTTCATCCGAATAAAAAGGCAAAAATGTTATCAATCTGAAAAACAAGAATGAAATAAAAAGTACGAATACGACCAGCGAAAAATAAAAGTCGTATGAAATTTGGGCCTTCATTTTTCAGACTCCCATGAGTTTCAGTTTGACTAAAATGCTGAACGCCCCCAGAGTTATCCCAACCAAGATCAAACTGTGTTTCAATCCAGCTATTATAGAATTTTCACTAATCTGCCCGGCAACCAAGCCTGAGAATAGAGCTTGCACAATCGCCATGTAGAAGAACAAAGAAGTGTAATAGGACGCCGTAGTGCCCGGGTTTATCGAGAAGTAGACTTGGGATGTCCCTTCAAACAGGCCGCATATGTTGCAGGTAAAGTCTGCACAGGATTCGCAGGGGTTGGTCAAACCTATGTTTCCCCCGCCAAAGGACTCGCTGGAGATTTGGAATATCGGAATAAGCAGTCTGTTTATCACAACAACTATTACTATAAAAATCATGGAAATGGCATACATGAGGACAACATACTGGTCCAATATGCTTTTCTTCTCCTTTTCAGAATCCTGCAATAAAGTTGCATTATCAGCTACAGATTCCAATGTAGATACGGCGTCTCCGCCAGAGACGAAAGACTCCCTGATTATCTTGATTGATGCGTAGAGTCTCTTGCTGTTCTTTACCCTTGTTGCAAATTGGTTTAGAGCCTTCTCCACAGGCATGCCCCACGTCAGCTGATGTGCAACCTTCCTCACTTCCACAGACAGTTTGCCGTAGTCTATTTTACTTGATGCAATCACAGCTTTGTGGAATGCGACTCCTGAACGGAGATTCTCTATAAGGTCCCTCAAAAATAATGGGAACTCCCCCTCCATTTCTTTCAAATCCCTGTACTTTTGATAAGCGATGAAGAATTGCGGCGTTGCAATTATGAATGTAGACAATATTATCACATTTCCGATTACGCCGATGTCATGGGCCAGCAGCGACAGTAATACCAGTATAGAGGATACAAGTGTCGAAATTAAGAAAAACTTCAGCCACTTTGATAGCATGATCTTGATTTTACTCACCACCTGGCGTTGATGTGCGGATAAGGAATATAAAAGCTATTGATATCAATGGCAATAAAACAAAGATTAAGAAGAATTGCAGCAAAATTATATTTCCTTGCACCCCGCCTATCCCAGCAATTATTGCAGTTAGGATTGTAAAAAATATGGTGCCGAGTACTACGCTTGTCAGGTAAAGTTCTATGTATAGGGTTAGCGTGTGGGAAAATTCGTAAAGCTTTCTCCTGTGCTCCGCCATAAATGAATTTGCCTTTTCCTTCAAGTATATGTTCAGGTCCGCACCTATTCTGATTACGGATAAAATTCCCCAGAGCAATTCTGTAAGCTTCTTTGACGGCGTTCTTTCCACCTGACGTTCTATGGCAGTATTCAAATCCAAGCCGAAGGTTTTGATGTCATTTACCATCTCTGACGTCTCTTTAGTTACTTCCCCGTATCCGCTGAACTTGGAGAAAATTTCTAAAGTCTTGTGCAGCGGAAGCCTGGAGCCGGCGATTGTGGAAAGATAAAGGGATGCGAATGGCAGGCTGCTGTCTATTTCCTTGGCCTTGTTCTGCATTACAAATTTCGGATAATTTATCGCAATGGTGAAAACTGCGATTGAAAGTATTATAGATACTGTGATGGCAGTGATGAATGCAAACAAAAATTCTTGGAAAAAATAGGCGAAGATAAAAGACAAAGCTGGCAGAGCTATTGGGAAGACCAAAAAGGAGCTTAAAAGTGTTTTGCTTATGTATTCCTGGGGCGATACCTTCAATTTCGATTTTTTCAAATCCGACTTCAGGTCTGTCAGGTAATACGATATGGTTTCGCTGATTGAACCGAATAGGATGAAGGACAATCTGGAATAAAAGGTCATTTTAACCTTCACCCATTACAGTTGCTAATACACGCTTAGGATGGGCGTAATACATGTTTATGACTTCATGGACGCTTTTGTAGTTTGTTATGTTCTTTTCCTGCATCCAGCTTAGAACCAAAGACCTCCTTTCCAGTTCATCAACTAAATCCTGCGGCTTCAACCCAGTAACCTCGGATATCTTTTGCAGAAGAGTGCTCTTGCCTGTCACCTGAAACACATCAGCAGAAGGGTTCCATTTGAAGACTTGGTTTACGACAGGCTCTGCGGCCTCTGAGTCGAATTTAACTATTTCCAAAACTTCGTTCACCTTCCTGACATACCTATTCTTGTGCCTCATGCGCAAAAGAAATACAACTATGTCTAAACTGCCGATCAGGGATTTCGGCAATGAGATGGGCTGTGTTGTCAGCCTGTCGACTAATTTACCTAAGTTTTCGGCGTGTATAGTTGCCAACGAAGGATGGCCGGTCGCCATCTGCTGGAATAATATATACGCCTCCTTGCCTCTCACTTCACCTACAACTATGTAATCTGGCCTCTGCCTCAAGCTCTCCTTCAGCAAGTCGAACATGTCGACATCGCCTACTTTGGCAGTTTCTGTTGAGATGGGTGTCCTTGCAACTGTTGGCACCCAGTGGGGGTGAGGCAGCCTTAGTTCTGCTGTGTCTTCTATCGAGATAATCTTCTTCTCGGACCTTATGAACAAAGACAAAACATTCAACAAACTTGTTTTGCCGCTTGCCGTCCCTCCTGAAATCAAAACGCTTCTGCCGAAATCCACCGCCAACCATAGATAAGCCAGTGTTCTTGCATCAGCCGTGCCGTAATTCAGGAGATGTATCGGAGTTAAAGGCTCCTCAGAGAATTTTCTGATGGTGAAGTTGCTCCCGCGTCTGGCGATGTCTGTAGCCAATGTAGCCTGCAGTCTGCTGCCGTCAGGCAAAGTACCGTCGATTAAGGGCTGCGCCACTGATATGGATTTCCCGGAAAGCTGGACTATCCTTGATATAAACGAATCCAATTCATCTTCATCGTCAAAAGCAATGTTGGTAACAAGTGAACCCAGCGCAGGATTTCTATGCTGGATGAAAATAGGTATGCCTATGCCGTCGCAGCTTATGTCTTCGATATTTTTATCCTTCATGAAAGGCTCTATCTTCCCAACGCCCATGAAGTCTCTTTCTATGTAATATTTCAGAATAAGTTTTTCCGTTGGTGTGATTTTGAACTGGAAGTAGTTTATCAAATCATTAATTTGCTTGCTCAGGTATTGGCTCATTTCAACCATCTTTAGTTTGGAGAAGTCTATGTCCAATCTCTGCTCCAACAACTCCTTTATCTTGTTCAAGACAGCATTCAACTGCGGGGTAAGTTTTGGTTCTATGACTTGGTAGATGTAGCTGTTAGTTTTGGCATCCCAAAATATTTTCACATATGCCAATATGGGTTCGTCTTTTTTAGGGCTGTGCGGTATTAGAGGATATATCACCGTCTTGATCGGTTTTTCCTCCTCCGGGGATAACTTGCCAAATTTAACCTTCTTTGTAAATGTCGGCATTTCTATGCCGCCTAATGAAGGCTCTGGCTTGGGTTGTCTTAAAGTCATTTCAAAAGGCGTTTCAAGTTTCATCGCTAGCGTTTTTTTGGCAGCAACTTCAACAGGTTGCTGGAAAACCCCCGCTTCCATTTCTCTAGGAATTCCTGCAGGTCCACCTGATTGCATCCCCTCTATGGTCGTCTCAGCTCTCGGCATTGGATAAGCTCCCATTCTGCCAGACATTGCAAGCTTCAAGTAACCTCTTCTCATTCTTTTAAACAAAATTTTGCCCAAATGCAACTGTCATCACTATTTTATTTTTGTTTTTCATAATGTTAATCTTTTGGTTGTATCAGGTTCATTCAAACTCCTTTAGTTCAATTGCCAGTCATTCCTTCCCTCTGCAGGCTGCATATTTTAAAACTCTTTTTTAAGTGCGGCGATACTCACGGGTTAGATTCAGCTCACCTTTATTTCCAGTATTGTTGAAGCGCAAAATTATGGGCTCTGTAGAAAAGGCGGCTCTGCCCATGGTTAATGTCTGGTTTAGCAGATGAATGCTAACGTTGGAACTCCCGCCCTCTGGCTCGGAGAATATGCGCAGACCTCTGCTTGACAGGTTCAAGATGTGCATATAGTTTGCCGTCGTGTTTTCCAATTTCAATGAATAGGTTGTGAAGTTACAATCTTTGCAATTGCTTGCCATCGAGATTGCTATGGAAGAAATGTAGCTGGCAGTCAGCTCCCTGCTCGACTCTGCTATATCACTTCTCAACACCTCGGAGTGAAGACGGAAAATTCCGCTGATGGTTGTAAACAAGGCTAACCCGATTACAAAAAACAATAGAAACTGGATGATTAAAGACTGGCCTTTCATTCTAAAAGAATTTTCATTTCGGGGATAATTAAGGTTTTATCGCCTGCAGCAACTTGGTTGTTGGCTTCCCTTGATATCCTGATTGTTTTGCCGTCAGAACTATACAGACTGGCTTGGTGCTTGGTTAAATCTATCTTAAACCCTCTAGGGGCTATGGTTTCAGACAGTTCCCTGAACCAAACCTTGTAGGTTATCTGGAAGCCGTCTTGAAATGGTGCAGCCTTAGCACAGACTACTGAAGACTTATCCTTCCCAAGTATTCCTGCACCAGGAGGGCAGCTTGCCCCGGATGTCAGTGATATGAATCCAATCAGGTTTCCGGCTTCGTCATTTGTGGCAATGTTTGATACCTTGCTGAAGAATGTGAATTCTATCGAATTGAAATCGTTATTCCCAATATCATCAGCACTAGGATTGCATGACTGCAGTTCACCTGAAGGGCATGGGTGGAGAATCCAAATTCCCGCCACGTCTACAGTAAAAGTGCGTTCGCCGCCGTTGTTTGCTATGAATTCTATTCTGCTTGGGAGGGAATTCGGGTTGTTCTGGTCGAAATAGCTTGCAACCCTTTCTGCCACTGCTGTAT
>CAYIDG010000014.1:0-3357 GCA_964362055.1 uncultured archaeon
ACAAGAACAACTTCTGGAACGGGACAATAGATGAATTGAGAATCTACAACAGAAGTCTGTCAGCAGCAGAAATATTGCAGCACTACAACGCAAAAGTAACATTACTGCAGGGGGAATCCTATGTCATCAACACAAGATACAATGAATTGACTCCAGATTATGAAGGACTGGTAGGATTATGGCATTTGAACGAGATTGCAGGGAGTACTGCATTCACTGATTTTTCTGGTAATGGGAACAACGGCAGCTGTACTAATTGTCCTGCTGCAGCAGAAGGGAGATTGAACGGTGCGTTTGATTTCGACGGGAGTAATGACTTCATTAATGTTTCTAATGAAGCCAACTTTGATTTTTCAGGCGCATTTTCAGTTGGAGGCTGGTTTACATGGGATGCTTTCATCAATTTTGCGGGTTTGGTTACCAAAGACACTGATAAGGGATGGTACTTAAGTAACCATGGTAAAGATGGTGACGTTTATTTTGCTGTTTGGAATACTGCGTATACAGATTATATAGCAAGGAGGACAGATGTACTTCAAACTGGAAGATGGTATCATGTGGTTGCTGTTTATGATGGTGGTCAAAATGCAGCGGCTATTAAAATATATGTTGATGGTGTAAGAGCAGATACTACTGACGTTAATTCAGCTGCTGGCACTTATCCAGGAGTTACCAATACTAGTGTTGTAATCGGAAATCCTGGTACACATGATGGTAAAATAGACGAAATAGCCATCTTCGATCGAGCCCTATCTGCAATGGAAATCAAAGAATTATACAGGAACGGCTTCCCTCGATTGGCAGTGGACGACCTGAAGGCAAATGAAGTCTATCCCGACAACATCCGCCTGTCAGGGGATTATGTGTATGATGATCCTAAGTTAGTTCTTTATCTTCCTTTTGAAGAAGGGAACGGTACTACTGCTTTTGACAGGAGCACTCATGGCAATCATGGAAATTTGACTAACATGAGCACTGCCGGCAACAGCACAAGTGGCTGGACTGCAGGAAAATTCGGAGGGGGATTGCTGTTTGACGGGATTAATGATTATATTAATATCTCTGTTTCTAATTCTTCGGATTTTGAAAATTTGGGTGCTTTGACTGTTGAAGGTTGGATAAAAGGAAACTCGTTTTCTTCTGTATCAAATATAATAACCAAGTTTGCAACCAACCCTAGTGATACACTCCAAAACGGAACTTTTATTATACAGGTTCAAAGTGATGCTACAGTTTTATGGCTTATTCAAAGTATTGCTTCAGGTAACGTAATAGCCACTACAACAGACAAGCTGTCCACTGGGGTGTGGTATCATGTAGCAGGAACTTATGACGGAGCTAATGTGAGAGCCTATATAAACGGGGTGGAAAAGGCTTCTGCGGCTGGGACTGGTAATGCTAGAGAAACTAATCAAGACGTTCTTGTAGGTGCAAGATATATTAGTGATGGTGGTGGTAGTATCTATCAATTCTTCAACGGCACCATCGACGAGGTCGCCATCTGGAGCAATAAAACCTTATCACCTGCAGAAATCAGAAGGCATTACCTTGACGGCATACAAAGGCACGGTGTAATAAAATCAGATAATTTCAAGATAGTCAACTCAAAGGACAGGGAGGTGCTGGCAACAACGGCAGAGGGTGTAATCACATATGGAACTTTGGCAGGCAGGAACCCCCGCCCCACCACAGATGCTGTGCTGTGGATGCCTTTCAATGACGGCTCCGGGACTACTCCTCAGGACTGGACTGCCTATGAGAATGACGGGACGTTTGTCAGCGTGCCGGCATGGGTTGACGGGAAGGTAGGAAAAGCTCTAGACTTTGATGGTACCGACGACTATGTAAGTATAGGTGTTGCCGACTCTTCATCTCAAGGCACAATAACAGCGTGGATAAAGATTGATGCGTTTGGCGCCGGTGACCATTCAATACTAACTTCCAGCGACACGGCAAGCACTACACGTTACTTTGACTTCCGTGTTGACAGGAGCCCAGGTAAAAATCTTACAATTGCCCAAAGCGATGCTGATACAGGTGATGATATAAAAGGTTCCACAGCTATAGAAGCAGGGAACTGGTATCATGTTGCCCTTGTAAGCAGTGGAACTTCCTACTCTATGTATGTAAATGGTGTGGCAGAAAAACTTATTGTGGTGGGAGGTTCAAATACTGGTGATTGGTTTGGTGATACTTCAGCCAGGGATAACACAGTAATTGGCGCATTAATTAGATCCGTCAATGAAGGCTTTTTCAACGGGCTCATAGACGAAGCCCGCGTCTACAGCCGCGCACTGGGTGCCGATGAAATCAAGGCAATCTATTTGTCAGGAGTGAGATGATTATGGACCCCCCGCACCCCCCTCAATTCCAGCCATTTAACGCCTTATCTAGCCAAACACAGCCCTATTTCGCCTTTCCAATACCGAAAATCGTCGCCTGCCCTGTTACCGATTCTCATCGCTTAAGCAGCGAATACCGTTACCAATCTTCATCGCCCAAAACCAAATCCTTAACCACTTCCAACACCAACTATCATCAGATGAAAGAGCCTTCCTGCCCCTCCTGCAATTCAAATAACACAATCAAGAAAGGAACAAGAAAAAACAAGCTCCAGATAATCCAGCTCCATGCCTGCAAACAATGCAACAAAACCTTCTCACCCTCCCCGATAAAGAAAACCAAATATCCCGCAAAAATTATTTTGAATGCATTATCATTCTACAATCTGGGACATACCCAAAAAGATGCGGCAAGAGAAATAGCCAGACGCCATCATGTCAAAATACCGCAAACAACAATCTCAGACTGGATACACCAGTTCAAAGACATCTGCACCTTCCATAGGATAAGGGAAGAAGCAATCAAACTCCACAACCCGGAAGAAATAATATTTTCCCATCATCTCCAGCACAACCAAATCTACAAATACCAGTTGCACAGGGCAAAACTCCACCTCACATCAAAAGAGCTGCCATCACACAAGTTCTCCCAACTGAAAGACTATCTGGATAAAATCCCCACACAAGCATTCCCACACCACATCTTCCAGCCAAAGCAAGACATGCATGAACTCACACGCTCGTCACAGATGAAATTCAAGACACTGGATTTTGTAAAGGAAGAGAAGCAGAATTTTGCAAACACTCTGGCATCGCTGGGATTGCAGTTATCAAAAACGAACAGGGAAAGGCATGAATCAGTACAGAACTTCATGATAGCCAACGATTCAGTTACGGTAGCATGCGAAATACCAGTATACCTGACAAACGATGACATTAGATATTTCCTAAGTAAAGGATTCTCAATTAATTTGGAAAATTACCAGACACCTATTACAGGACACATAGAATTACT
>CAYIDG010000014.1:3367-10602 GCA_964362055.1 uncultured archaeon
CCCGATGCAGACAAGACAAACGCAGTAAACCAGCTGACAACATATGCGTTAGCATTGTCATCAAGAACCAAACTTGCTGTAAAGGACTTCAAGTGCGCATGGTTCGACGACAGGAATTACTTCGAGTTCTATCCATTGCATGCGGTCTACAGGAGGGATAATGAATGAAAACGCAAAATAGAATTCACGGGAATAATATTACCGAATCGTATGCTCAACGCACTATATCTGATACAGGAATATTTATCGGCCTGTGCGATTTGCCGAAAGTCTTCATAAATTCCAAGATTGTCAACCCTACAACCTCCCTGCTCTTCTCGTCTATCCTTACCCCTATGTTGCCCACCTCTTCAGTCACAGCCTCCTTAGGCTCCCCAAACGACATGTACATCACATCAGCTTCCTCGTCATATTCCAACTCTATCTTTTCCATCTTCATGTTCTCACTATATTCTTCTGGTCTTGTAGGCTGTTATCACAAACCCATCCCCGTTGAGGATAGCCATTTCAGGATGCCTCTGCTTGATATGCAACCATTGTCTTTCGGTCAGCCTGATTATTTTGCCGTCTTTAGTTTTAGTCTCGAAGATGTTAACCATAATATCGCTTTAATAGATTCTACTTTTGTTGTTTTAAATCTTCCAGCCGGCGAAATCAGGGCAATCCACCTGTCGGGAGCGAGATGATGAGAATTATGATAGATTTGGATGCAATGTTAGCAGCATACGGCACGCCAGACAAGCCAGAGAAAAAGGAAAAATCAGTAAAACTAATCAGGGAAGTCAAAGCCGGAAAGCACGAATTGTACACACCATATACACTAATGGATATTGTGATCGGGTTTAACATCGAATACTTTAGGGAAAAAATACACAGGTTTTATGCTAGGCACTCAAAAGAAATAATCACAGCGAAGAAATTAGACGGGAAGCTGCTTGAATTAAACAAGGAATTGGAAACTCTTTTGAAAAGGTTTGTCTTGATAGGAATCAAGGAAGAAGATACAGTTCTTGTCGTAATGGCATCCGCATTCGGCTTGGAAATAAAGACTTTCAATAAAAAACATTTGCTGAACAAACAGGATGCAGTAAATAAAATCCTTAAGGAGGAGGGTATGAATGAGATTGTTATTAATGAACCCTAGCCTTCCGCAGCTCTTCCATGTCTTTGAGGAATCTCTTAGTGGCAACCCTCTTCATTTTATGCGCAATCTTTTCTATGTCATCAGCTTTTCTCATAGCATCACTACTAAACTATTGCCATGCCATGTATTTAACTTTTTGTCATCAGACGAAATCAATCCCAACCTCTCAGGAGTGAGATGATGAAAAACAAAAAAAAGAAAATCAAAACAATAAACATCACACCCGCATTTCTTCTAGCATTTTTCCTAATCATCTCGATGACAATGGCTCAACAGATATCAAGCGCAACCTACAAAGTAACCAGGGAATCCATAGACTCTGGAGGGGGGAATTTCTCGAGCGCCGATTATTTCCTGGAAGTGTCGACAGAGCAATTGGGAGGAAACAGCTCAAGCGCCAATTACGGTGTCTGCATAGGCTTGAACTGCTGCCCTGCAGACGTGATAGAATCGTTCATAAACACAAGCACTGATGTTGCAGGCAGCACAGCCACAATTTCATTCGCCCTGTGGCATTCCGATTTGTGCATGGGCACGACAAACATCACAGTGCAGTGCGCAGCCAACTGCAACCCCTGCAGCCAGACATGCACAGTCTCAACCACAGCCCACACGCTAACGCTTACGGATATTCTTGTAGCCCGCAGCACCGTAAGTGTAGACAATCCGAATACAGGCAACATCATCTACTGCAGAGTAACCGATGACACCTTCTTGCTTGAAAGGTGCTTCACCTCGGCAAACCTGACCGTAACCGTGGAGGCCGGGGGACCTTATACAGGCACTTCGGCAGTAGTGTTGGTAGCGGGCAATATCACCTATCCCGACGGCACCAGGATTTTAGGCGCCAACGTCACTATAGACATATTCAAGACAAGCGACCTTTCAAACAGGCTGGGCAGGGTTTCGGTAAATTCAAGCTCCAACGGGAAATACTTCGCAACCTTCGGCAATCTTGCGATAGACGTGTACAGGGTTAATGTCACGGCCAGATACCAGTCGCTCATGGCAAACAACACAGACATCTTCGACGTAGTCGGCACCCAGACCAACTGCCAGATAAAAACCATATCCCTGAGCGGGATAGCATTGGATGCAACCACCGGGTTGAAGATACCGTCTGGGGTGGCAAGCCTGACAATAGAGGAGACAGGCGACAGGAAGGACGTGGCGGTTTCAAACGGCGCGTGGAGCACTGACATGGTCACCTGCGTCGTGTCGGGAAAAGCCTATACCGTGACAGCAATGGTGACAGACAACCAGGGGAAGGTTTCGTGGTCCGAGCTCAAGTTCAAGGCGCCCTAGCAATTTTAACATCCGAATACATACTATAATTATGGAAATTTCCGGAGAGGATCTGAAAAACTATTTCGTTTCTACAGTCGTCTCTTCTATATTTTTGATTTTCATCGTGTCATATTCCGAGGCGCCTCTTACCATCACATGCGAGGTCGGGGGGCCTTATGCAAAGAACGCGACAATAAATGTCATAGGCAATGTGACAAACGCATCTGTCGGCGGCGTTGCCAACGTAAGCACCAACATCAGTGTCGGCGGCGTCCAGCAGGCCAGCAGCAACACAACCTCCGACGAAGACGGAAGATACCACGCATCTTATTTCCTGAATCTGGATTTTGACACATACACCATTGCAACCAGGGCCCAAAACGGGAGCACTGTTGTCTACTGCACAGATACGGTTGATGTCCAGCTCGGCGTCAACACATCATGCGCAAATAAAATCATCAGGGTTGAAGGCATAGCGCTATATTCTTCGAGTTCACGCGCCGTCACCTCGGGGAATGCGACAGTCGGGATAGCGGAGGAAAGGGTTGCCAATTCATCAAGAATCAATTCCACAGGAGGGTTCAGGGTGCCGGTTTCCGCATGCCTGAAGAAGGGAAGCAAATACACCCTGAACGTGCTTGTCGATGATGACGAGGGCAGGAGGAGTTTTCTCCAGCAGATGTTCATAGCCCCTTAACATTTTTTATATTCTCCAACAACCGGTAAAATACTTTAAGTATGTATAATTCCAACAAATATTGGATGCCATGAATTTCCAGATGTTCAGCGAAAAGTACAGGCCGCAGAAACTAGATGCAGTTATCAACCAGAGGCATGTCGTAGAGCGCATGAAGGCATTTGTCGAGGAAAAAAACATTCCCAATCTCCTTTTTACAGGACCCGCCGGCACAGGAAAGACAAGCACGGCATTAGCCTTGGCCAAAGAACTATACGGCGACAGCTGGAGGCAGAATGTTCTGGAGATGAACAGCAGCGATGAACGTGGAATAGACGTCGTCAGAGGCAAGGTAAAAGATTTCGCAAGAACCATCGCACTAGGCGACATCCCAGCAAAAATTATAATCTTGGATGAAAGCGATGCATTGACAGTTGAAGCGCAGCACGCCTTGAGAAGGACAATGGAGGACTATACCCGAACAACCCGCTTTATCTTGATTGCCAACTATTCATCGAAAATAATCGAGCCCATCCAAAGCAGGTGCGCAGTATTCAGATTTAAGATGCTTGCGGAAGCAGACATAAAAAAATTCGTCGAAAGAATAGTCGATGGGGAGGACTTGAAGATTACTGATGATGCCATAAATGCAATTATTTATTTAAGCGAAGGCGACTTGAGGAAAGTTTCCAATCTGCTGCAGGCAGTTGCATCAACCAGCGAGAAAATCACCGAAGATTTTGTATACGACGTTGCGAGCAAGGCGAAACCAACAGACGTTAAAGATATGATGGAATTGGCTTTGAAGGGCAATTTTCAGGATGCCAGGAAAGTTTTGCATGAGCTGATTCTAAAACAGGGCCTGTCCGGCAGCGACATACTGTCTGAGATGCACAGGCAGATATATTCCTTGGACGGCATGCCAGAGGAAAAGAAAGCCCACTTGCTTGAAAGATGCGGGGAATATGAATTCAGGTTGAGCATGGGGGGCAATGACATAATCCAGATTGAGGCATTCCTGTCGCAAGTGCTATTGCTTTCCAGAAAGTAGAGTGTCATGTTCGCGCAAAAATACAAGCCAAAGAGCTTGAAGGAGTTCATGAACCAAAAGGAAGCAGTCAAAATTTTTCTTGATTGGATGGAAAAACCAAAGAAAGGCAAGGCTCTGTTATTCTACGGCCCCCCTGGTGTCGGCAAATCGGCATTGGCTGAAGCCTATGCTTCAGGAAAAAATTTGGAATTAATAGGAATGAATGCCAGCGATTACAGAAGCGCCAAGCAGATCAAGGAAGTCATAGGCAAATCAATATCGCAGCAAACCCTGTTCAAGAGGGGAAAAGTTTTCTTCATAGACGAGATAGACGGACTGGTCGGCAGGGGAGACTCTGGCGGCGTTGGTGAGTTGATTGATGCCATCAAGCAGTCCTCCTACCCAATTATTCTGGCAGCCAACAATCCATATGAACCAAGGCTGCGGACGCTTCTGCGCTATTGCCAGCCGGTCAAGTTCAGTAAAATTTCCGTCTGGGACATGGAAAAAAGGTTGAAGGAAATATGCAGCCATGAAAAAATTTCTTATGGCGGGGATGTGTTGAGGCAATTGTCTAGAATGTCCGACGGTGATTTGCGTTCGGCGATTAACGACTTGGAGATAATTTCTGCGGGAAATGGCGAATTGTCTTCTGGTGATTTGAATGAATTGAGTTCCAGAGAAAGGGAGAGAAGTGTGTTCGATGCATTGAAGATAATTTTCAAAACCAAATCGGCATTGGGTGCCAAACTGGCATTAAACAACGTGGACAAAGATCCCGATGAAATATTCTGGTGGATAGAAAATAACATAATAAACGAATACGAGACCCCGGAGGAATTGGCTGGCGCTTACGATGCATTGAGCAGGGCAGACCTGTTCAAGCGAAAAATTTCCTACAGGCAGAACTGGCGCTTGCTGTCTTATATGATAGATGCCATGACAGCAGGTGTGGCAGTCGCCAAAAAGGAGACTTACAGGAAATTCGTCAAATACCAGTACCCGAATAATTTTCAAATTCTTGGCATGACAAAGCAAACAAGAAAAGACAGCAGCGGATTCAACAAAAAATTTGCCAGGCATTTCCATTGCTCATCCAGGAAATTCAAATCTCAAATCCTCCCATATTTGAAAATAATCTTGAAAAACAAACAGCTGAAGCACGAATTTTTATCCGATTTCGCAATTGAAGAAGGGGAATTGAAGCTACTTTTTTCTTGAAGTGAAATTCGCATAAATGAATGTCGTAGGCGACTCCAAGGATATGTCGAAATTCGTTTTTAGCACGTCATCAGTGCAGGGTTCTGTTATAGTGTCAACCACTTCATATCTGAAATCCAGCTTGATATTTTTCGCAGACGCAAATTCCTCCACAAAGTTTTTGTATTCCTCCAGGTTGAGCTTCAACTCGCCGCAGCTTTTACTTATGGTCATGGTTTCGTTCGCCTTTTCCTTGATGTTGTTGAAGATGAACGGCTCTTGGGATAATACGATAGATGACGTATCTATGATTGTCACGGGCTCGAGCCATCTGCTGACAAGCAATAAAATGGAAACTATGACAAATGCCGACAGGACAAAGAATTGCGCCTTTCTAGAGCTTAACAAACTGCGCATGCGGGATGTCATCAATTAGAATAATATTTTCCCTCGTTATAAAACCGTTTTTTTTGGCAATCCCCACAATCTCCTTCCCGAACAAATTTCCAACGGTGGCCTTTTCCATGAGCTTCACTGCGATTGCCTCGCTGATGAGCTTTTCGCCATAAAAGCTTTTGCTTACCTTTATTTTTAGTTTCTTCCAGTTGAGTTCCTTGTCAAGCAATTTTTCATCGCATATTGCAACCACTATCTCGTATCTTGTCCTGAATGCTTTGGCCCAAAACATATTATCTACAAAATCCTGATTGGCGTTTTCCTGCCGCATGCCTCGCATACCATCATGGTATACCTGCCTTCCTGCACCAGCTTGGTATCGGGCTCCCCGCAAACCTTGCAGTTTACGAATTCCTGTATGTAACTTTCTATCTTGTTCCTCAAATTTTCTTTGGACATCCTTGTGTCTAAAACCAGAAGATTGCTTTTGATGCTCCCGCGTGTGGCCAGTTCTTTGAACAAATACCTGGCTAGATGCCTCGGTTCCCTTCTCAAGACCGCCAACAGATCCCCGAAATTTTTCAAGATTGTCTTGTTTCCCTGCTGCTCGCAAACAAGCTCGGGCACTACAAACCTATCCTTGTGCGATTCCTTCTTCGGCAGGTTTTCCATAGCCCTTTTCAGCAGCTTCTGATATTCCATTTCCATATAATTACCTGATGTTGGAAGCTTAAATTTTCTTCAGCCGTCCGGGCTGCGGCTCGTACAAGAACCCCCCATCCAAAAGTTCTGTCAAAGCATTTTCCACCGCATTCTCAGGCAGGTTCACAGTCTCGAATATCTTATTCACCTCAACGCCTTCGCCCTTGTCCAATTGCTGCAATACTTCTAAAATCCTTGGCTTGTAGTCTACTTGGTTGCTGCTGGTGATTGCATCCAAGGATTCCCCGCCCAGCCCGTAAGTCTGCGCATAATTCCTCAGCTCCTCCTCAGACAAGGAGCCAGCCATTTTTCTTATCTCATCCGCAACCTTCTTCTGCCCAACCAAATCCCTTAGCACTTCGGCCTTGTGCTTTGTTTCATGGTCAGGCTCAACCTTTTTTGCTATCTCCAAATTAACATAAACCTCGCCTTGGTACTCCTTTATTTTTCCTATGACCAAAACCGCATCCCCCGATTGCACATCCTTAACCATGTCAATGTTATTGAACGCCTTTGCCCTGACCAGCCCACTCCCGTCATCAACGGTCACGGCCGCATAAGTGCCGTCCTCACTTTCAAACTTGTCAACCACGGTTCCTATGAAATTAACCATGGACAGCTTTTCCCCGAATTGCGTGATCACATAGTCAGGTTTCATCTCGTCTTTATTTCCAGCAAAATACCTGCCGCTAACGATATCATGGATTCTGACTTTTTTCGCAGGCAGCCTCTCCACCATTCATCGCACCTTCGAATAGAAATCCAATTTGGGGCTAAATATAATCCCCTCTTGCTGCATC
>CAYIDG010000015.1:0-3204 GCA_964362055.1 uncultured archaeon
ATGCAGGGGGTGAGATTTGAACTCACGAAGGTACTAAACCACAAGCTTCTGAAGCATACGCATTTTTGCGCCATTGACCAGACTAGGCGACCCCTGCTTATTCGTTAATTTCTTTCAAATCCTTGTGTGTGTCTATCGCTTTCCAATTGTATCCGTCATTTATTAAAAATGCGTACAGTTCATCTGTTTGTACAAGCTTTGGATAAACAGCAGTCTCAACATCGCCACTCTTTGGAAATAATTTTAGTAAATCCTTTGGGATAATCGTATATCCAGCATTAATCCATTGATTCATCTTAGGTTTCTCAACGAAGTTTCTTATTTTCACACTATTTCCGGTGTTCTCTATTTCCGCAACTCCAAATGGGTTTCTGGGTTGTACAAGCGCTATAAGCGTTTTACCTGTATTTTCAAATGATTTTATTAATTCATCCAAAGGAAAATCAGTTATCACATCGCCGTTGACTAGAATGAAATTGTCTTTAATCAAATCTTTGGCGTTGCTGACAGCACCGGCAGTACCCAATTTTTCCTTTTCTATGGAATAACTTATTTTCACACCAAACTTTTTCCCATCACCGAAGTAATTCTTGATTTCCTCACTTTTGTAACCGCATAAAAGAACAAATTCGTTAACTCCATACTTTTTGATGTAATTTATCACATATTCTAAAATCGGCTTGCCTTTAAATTCCAACATCACCTTAGGCACTTTTTCTGTATGCGGCCTTAATCTTTCTCCCAATCCACCGCATAAAATCACTGCTTGCATTCATTTCACCATGAAATCTATACAAATCTTCCATTGCCTTGGACTATAAGGCAACACTTTTCTTTTGTTTATAACCATATAAGTCCTCTTCAACCTTTTTAACTCTTTGTCTATTGTTTCCAATGTCTTATAAAACAAATCTTTTTCTTCGCCAATGCTGTAGAAATTTATAATTCCACCTTCTTCCTTAAGGCATTTGACAGCTGCATCAAGAAACTTGTGAGCATCTAAAGGCAATGGCATCACCACTCTATCACATTTACCGTAAAATTCTTTGCATACTTTCTCTACATCGCCATTTATCGGAACTATTTTGTGGGATAGTTTGTTTATCCTAACATTTTCCAAAGCATACTTATGCGCAACGGAGTTCAACTCTACCGAGTAAATTTTATTGATATTCGGTTGTTTTTTTGCGATTGCTATGGGTAAAACAGCGATTCCTCCAAACATTACCATAATGGTCTCATCAGGCTTAACCTGTTCTGCAATCTTCTGCCTTTCAGTCGATTCCCTTGGAGAGAAATAAACTTCCCTTGGATCTACTTTTAACGTATATCCGAATTCTCTATGCAAAACTTCTGTATTCTTATCGCCTAAAATTAGCTTGAATGCCCTTTTCCTCAATTTACCCTTTCTGGCAGAGGCTTTCTCAATAACAGATTTTACATTTTTATTTTTCGCCATTATATCCTTGGCAATCTCTTTTTTCGATTTCTGTAATTCTTTCGGTATTTCTACAATAGCTACAGCCTTTTCCTTGGACCCAATCAAATCAAAGCTTGCCATCTGTATTCACTGAAATAAAAAAGATTTAAGCATTGATTAACTTTTGTAGTGTATGCTTACGTTGATTGGTTTGGGCTTGTTTGATGAACTTGATCTGACGTTAAGGGGGTTGGAGGCTGCTAAAAATGCGGATAAGATTTACATAGAACTCTACACAGGAAAGTGGAGCGGCAGTTTGGAAAATTTGTCTGGGATGGTTGGCAAGCGTCTGGTTGAATTGACTAGAAGCGATTTGGAAGAAAATTCAGACAATATTGTGGAAGAGGCAAAAGATAAGGACATAGTCATTCTTGTGCAGGGTGATCCTCTGGTGGCGACAACACATGCATCACTGTTGATGGAGGCAAGAAAGAAGGATGTTGAAATACAGGTATTGCATAATGCATCAATATTTTCTTCGATTGCTGAAACCGGCTTGCATATCTATAAATTCGGGCAGGCAGTTACAATACCTTTCAAAGACAAAACAAAGGGGAATTTACCTCAATCAATTTATGATGTAATTGCTGGCAACAAAGAACGCGATCTGCACACCTTGTGTTTGCTAGATATAATCGGGGAAAAGGGCGAATATCTGAATGTTAGTGACGCATTGGAGATTCTTTTAAGATTGGAAGAAGAGAATGGAAAAGATGTTATAGCAAAAGATAGCAAAGTTGTGGTTTTTAGCGCTGGAAAGGCTTCAAAGGTATTTTATGGTGCAGTCAAAAAATTGTTGAAAAGGGCTTTTGAACTGCCAGCAGTTATAGTCATACCAGCCAAACTTCATTTCACTGAAAAGGAATATTTAGAATTGTATGAAATTTAAAATAACTGGTAAAAATATCCTGCAAGTTATTTTGTTTGTCCATGTGATGTTGGCTTTATTTGATTTGAGATTTTTAATTTTACCGTGGATTTACATAGGATTTAACATATGGGCTCTTGCTACCAAACCTTTTGGGGCCCAATGGGTTCCATCTAATATGGATAAAGTTAGAAGAATGTTAGAAATGGCCGATATAAAATCAGGAGAAATTTTATACGATTTAGGTTCAGGTGATGGAAGAGTTGTAACTGAAGCTTCTAGGACTTATAACGCAAAAGCAATTGGCATAGAAATCGATCCTATAAGAGTTCTGATATCCAAGCTGAAATTAAAATATAACAGGTTAGAAAATATACAAATCAAACATGCAAATTTTTATAATGTCAGTCTTAGTAATGCAGATGTAATCACCTTGTATTTACTTCCAGAAACAGTCAATAAGCTTAAATCTAAATTTAAAAAAGAGCTTAAAAAGGGCACACGAATAATTTCATTACAATTTCCTTTAAAGAGTTGGAAACCCATCAAGATTGATAAAAAAAATGGAATATTTGTTTATAAGATTTAAATTATCCTCCAGATAGCCAATAAATCAAAAGTACTGTAATAATTATAAATGCTAAAATTAACATATCTTGAGCGGATAAGCCTAAAAATCCAACACCACCAGTTAAACCCAATGCTTGTAATCCACCGCTGTTGATAAATATACCAATCGTCACAAGTACTAAAACTAAAGCTATCCATTTACCAAACTGGAAACCTAACCTACCTATAATCTTTCCTTCTTTTGTAGTTGAAACAGGTCCTAAAGTTTCACCTAAAAGTACCAAAA
>CAYIDG010000015.1:3214-5336 GCA_964362055.1 uncultured archaeon
CTTCCGATCTCCAATAATCACTGTTACTAAAGTCATGGTAGCCTGTGAGAAGAAAGTTCCAAAGAATTTACTAACTGTAATTCCAGCAGGTGTAAATCCTATTACAAACAAAGCTATAGAAAAGGAAATAATAGCATTTAAGGCATTCGTCATTCTGTTTTGTGGACCAAACAGACCAATTCTTGATAACAATCCATACATTAAAGCAAAAATTATCAAGAAAGGCAAGTAGAAAGCAAATATTCCAGCACTTTGTGCGCCTGCAATAAGTTGGTCGAATACTCCCATTTTCAAACCTTTTTAATAGATAATTATCGGAAAAAGAATAAATATATCACTTACTCTCCTTTCCACCCTCCATGCCCAAGGATGTTATGCCGAAGAAGGTTATGGCTAGGATAACAAGCACGATTATCGTCAAAATCACGTCTTCTGATATACCGCCGACCACAGTCTGTGGGAAGAATACATTCAGCAAACCGCTTGAAATTACCATTCCAATCGATAATATAGAGCCAATAATCAACAATGCGATAATCATATTACCTTTGAATTTCTCCTCTACAACCTCCCCCAAACTCTTCTTAAGGAACATACCTGATACAAGCAATCCAACCATTACTGTTAATAGAACCACTACACCGCTAAAGAAGAACTGGGCTAGCTGTTTCTCTATGTTAACACCAATCAATACAGGATATGCCCAAACCATGAATGCCGCTACTAAAGCAACTACAGCATTAACCGCTACGTTCCTCTCTGGCGGACCAAATATTTGACTTCTTCTTAGCAAGCCATAGAATATTGCAGCAGTTAATATGAATGGAAATAAAAATTGGAATGCTCCTATATCCCTCAATCTTCCGATAACGAGTTCAAACGGTGATACCATCTACTTTTCTCCTCCACCCATTGATGCCGCCGCAATCATTATTACAATCACAAAAATAATTAGCCCTGCAATGATTAATATTATATCTCTAGGCGCCTGCGGGCTCTCCTGGTCAGTACCTTGAGTAAAAACACCTACCAAACCGCTTGTTATCAAAAGCAGAAAGGCAATTCCAATGAACATGTAGACTTTAGACGGGCTTGCCAGCTTTTCAGTCAACATCTTCGGGAAATCAGGATAGAACATGCTTGCAAAGATTAAAGCTAGGATAAAAAGCAAGCCTATTATTGATAATTGCGTGAAGAATGCTGATAATTCTGTTCCGAAGGTAAACCCAACCAAGACAGGGTATCCGAATATAAGGAATGCAACTGAAAGCGATACAATAGCAGCCAGTATCTGCCCTTCCCTCATCTCACCAAACAGTTTAGAACGCCTTAATAAAGCGTAAAATAGCACAGCGCTTAAAACAAACGGGAAGAAGAAGTTGTAGAACCCAAGCTCACTGAGCTTCTGCACGACCAATTCAAAGAAATTCGCCATAGCCTCAATTAATTAATTCTGTTGCAAGGAATTTAAGGTTAAGCAGTTATCGGCAGCCCCAGTTTGGCCTTCAGGACGTTTATACTCTCGTTTATCTTGTTTATCCTCTTCTCTATCCTCAGTTCAGCCACAGGGTCTCCTTTGGCATGCTTGAGTTGTGATATAAAATGGTCCCTTTGATTTTCAAGCGACTTCAATTTATTTTCCATCCCTTTCGTCGGTTCACCAGCCCTTTTCACAATTTTCTTAAATAGTAGCTTTCCAGAAAGTTTGCCGAATAACAACCCGAGAAATACCAAAGCGCCAGAGGCTATCAAAGTCCCTTGCACACCTAAGGATTTCGCCATATTTTCAGCCAACGATAAAATCGGGGAGATGAACTTGGAGATTTGGGAGGATATGTTAGCTGGCAAGAGGTTCACACCTATTAGCAAGACTGCCACAACTGCGCCTATGACTATCCTTAATTTCAGGTTGAACTTGATTATAGACAATAAGAAGAAAACCGCTGAGAATACAAGGATTGATGGCAAATAATCATTCGGAACTGCTGGCAGTTGCTGCCCAATTTTGGTTACCTGCTCGATTGCTATAGGAACTTGGAATAATGCCATTAAATATAATGGGGTTTTAAAGAATTTATTTTGCATATTTGACGATGATTGCTATGACAGCTATAACACCAAG
>CAYIDG010000015.1:5346-10522 GCA_964362055.1 uncultured archaeon
TGAAGGCAGATTTTGCCCAATTTTACTTACTTGTTCCACAGCTAGTGGAGGAATTTGGAATAACAGCATTAAATGAAATTAGTCTTTAAAAGGATATTATTTTGCATATTTGACGATGATTGCTATAGCAGCTATAACACCAAGGAGGACGAAGATGAAGTCTGGTATCGGAAATGCCTCTACGGATAAGCCCAAGAATCTCAATACGTCCGTTCTTACCAAAAGGTAGAAGGCGATTATGCTGGCAACTATGATTAACCAAATCGGCTGGCTTTCTTTTGTTATAGACGGATGTCGTGCTATGCTTAACAGGAATGCAACTGCAACGAAAATTATAAGGAATATTAGCAAAACTATCGTGCCTGAAAACAGCTGCCTGAACAATTGGATTATTGGAAGCCCTGCGGGTGAGAATACTACTAGCATAGATACAGCTAAAGACAAGACTACATTCATTCGGTTATCCTCGATTATTCTCGCTCTTCTTAGGACAGTGTATAGTATCAAATAGACAATCAAGAACGGTATAATGGTATCGAATGCACCAGTTCTAAAAGCGCTTGTTATCAAGTCTGTCAATGTGCTTGCCATAATTTAAATTTGAAGGTTAGATAGAAATAGATGATTCGGGGCCTATGCTGTTTAAACCACATTTTATATCAGGCAGGTTAGCTTTTTCTATTATATAGTTCTCTAAGCCATGAAATTCAATCTTTGTTGGCAGTGTGCCTAATGGCGTCCACCATTGGAATTCAAAAATACCATAAACATAAACACCGACTAATGCTGAGAATATAAGAAATATCCCTAGCTGGGTGATTGGCACGTTCGGCTGACCACCGGTCACTGCAGTGCCGAAAATAAGGCCTACAAGAATGAAAATAGGAATCCAGAACCAATTTGCCCAACCAAAGATTAAAATGTAGGCTGCGAGAAAGAAATCTGTAATCCGCCTTATATCTCCAATTTTTGGAACATCTACCATGAATGCCAAAACCCTGACAATAATCGCCAAACTAAAAGTGATTGGGCTTATGAAAGCAAAGGAATCTGGCTGGTGCAGCATGAAAATGCTGAAAGTAATGCTAATCAATAATGCAAGTCCGTAATCTTTTCCCAAACCTCTGGGTATTTCACGTCTTGCCTTTTTTGCTTCTTCAGCACCCTCCCATCCCACACGAGGGCCTCCAATAGCACCGAGTAAAACTGAGAATAAAATTATCCCAAATACAAAGTTTACGACAAATGGCACTATCTTGTTGGTTATCAAACAGAATCTGCATTCAAGACTTGTGAGGACTGAACACTGGTCTGGCAAGAATCCCAACAATGCGGTGATTGCGCCTACTGCAGGGGGGTCTAGTACAGGGGTTGTGACAATTGACTTGAGAATGGGGACGAATATTAGCGATATCAAAAGGAAAGCAATAACTCCGGTTATCAATAGCGAAAGTATGAGTACGATTGCTACTTGTCCTTTCATTGACTCACTCTGTTATGAAGCACGGATTATTTTCTATCTGGATTGCTGGCTGGAGAAGAGACAAATCTCCGGATTGGGTTAACGTGTTGTAAAGCGTCCAAACTATTCCTATGGAAAACAGCAGGACAGCCAACCCAAGCATAGGATGCATATCATGTATGGCATACAGAAATGTGACAACGACTACAATAGAGAATACAAGGATCAATACCCTATGCAACTGACCGAGGCTTATGAAGATTAGGTTTATTTCCCTGAATTGCAATGATACTAATGCCAATGCCAATGCAATAAGAATTGCCGCATAATAGAAAGATGGCGTTGCAGCTTTGATGTCCACCCCTTCACCGCGTTGGTCTCTTGGATAAGTGCCTAACATCCTGAATACCAAAAATACCATCGCAAAGTATGACAACCCAAAGAAAAATGTAAATGGAAGTATCTTTGCTGTTCCTAAGCATGCAATGCAGTCAGAACTGCTGAATGAAAATGAACAAGCCTGCGGCAATGGACCCAATACAGCTCTTAATAGCCCCCCTGAAATAGCGTCAGACTGAGCAATTACAATAGGCAACAAGAGCAAAAATGAAAAAACAAAGCTGTTGAATCTTCTCATATATACCAACTAATTAATTATTCGTTAATAAAATGTAAATATCACTATTGGCAAATGCCGAGAGGGAAATTCGGGCTTTCCTTGAGTAATTCTGGCAGGACCCCTTCCACACCAGGCAAGGCTCCTCTTAATGCAGCAAACAATAGGAAATAAAGTACGATCAGGAGTATAGTAGCAAGGTTTTGCATAGGGCCATGGAAGAAGAAAGTAGCAAACATGGAAGCTAAAATGCCTAAAATCAGTATTGTAAACCAAGGATTCACGTCTGCTATTGCTGTAAGCGGGTTTAATTCGCCGGTTGAAAAGGATGCTACCGAAAGCCAAAGAAATCCCATCAAAACCAACCCTGCTATAACAAGTATAAGCATCCATCTGGGATTTGCTCCAACACCTGGTGCATGCCCAACGCCTTCTGTAAATCTAATGGCATTTGAAATTCTCGATAGGAAAATAGCACCTATGACAACCCATATCAAAATTAACAAGCCATTTATCCAATCTGTGAATGTAGCGATTCTAGATAAAGCCCCCCCGACTGCTCCACTCTGCAGAGTAAAGAATGCCAGGGCAATGCTGATTAAAGCAACCCCTGCACGGACACTTGGGATGGCAGTCGGGTTTTCACTTTTGACAAAGTACCTCACTCCGTATGCCAATATAAAATAAAACAAGCCGAAGAAGAATGCCAAAGGCAATAGCTTCACATATCCCAAGCAATAGATGCATACAGAGCTTGTGATATCTGAACAAGGGGTTGGCAAATCACCAAGCAAGCCTCTTAAAATTCCTGTAGTAGCTTCTACGTCAGCCTGGGCTAATGCAGTTGGCAACAATAATAAAATAAAAATACTAATTTTAACCAAGTTCATGCCGTAGCCTCACCTGCCCTTCTTTCTCTTCCCTCTTCTTACAGCTCTTAGTAGTCCCGCCCTTCTTCCAATTCCATGCGGTATACTTTTACCCCATCTACCAAGATTTTTAAAAAGCCCAACGTATTGTGAAGGGAATCCGACTTTTTCAAGTAAACCTTTCGATTCGCCGTAAATAGTTCCTTCTCCACGCTCCCCATAAATTCCCCTTCCCTGTCGCCCGCCTTCGTATAAACTTTCGAGTCCTCTTTGAAGCCCCCTTGTACCTCTTTCATAAATAGCAAGCCGTCTTTCCAGTTGTCTAGTTAATATTCTTTCACGTACCATCGCTTCTTGTGGCGATATTTGGCCCTGACTTTCCAATTCCCTTATCTCTTCTATCTGTTGCCGTAATAATGGCATTTCTCTGTACGCCCTGTTTGCGGCTACAAATCTTCCAGACGATTCTTTAACATCTGTACCTAGACTTTTGGCATATGAAGTAACTTTCTGACGACCCCAGCCATAACTGACTGTGGCGACATCAGCTGAAATATTATAAACAGCCTTTCCGCCGCTATAGGTAGCTTTACCTCCAGCGACTGCAACAGCTTTCCCACCACGGTAAACAGCTCTACCTCCAGAATAAGCCGACATGCCAACTCCCCTCGCAACATCAGTACCAACTCTTGCACCAGCCCGAGCCGCAGTTCCGCTATACATCACGCCCGCTCCCAGCATACTTCCTGCAGCGCCAATAGCTTTTCTGCCATATCCTCTCACTTGTCTAATTAATCCAACCCCCACCATAACTATCCCAACTACCAATATCGTTAGAAATATTAATTCAAAAGACATACCATCTAAAACTAATTTCGCTTTTAAACTAAAAATAACAAATAGCTGAAATCACAATTCTGTTATATGGTATACCTCTATCTGATTTCAATTTTGCTATTGCTATGGGCTATAGACGGCTATCTTACACTTGGAATTTTTAAGAAATATGGTCCTGATGCCGAAGAGAACCCTATACTCAAGCAACTATTGAGACATAATGTAAAGTATTTTCTATTGTTTAAACTACTAGATGCGCTAGCATTTGTTTTTATAATTTTCCTAATAATCAATAGAAATGAAATAGCTGCTACAGGACTTTTGACTATTTTCATAATTTTGTATTCATATGTCAATTTGAGGAATTATTCTGTGTTTAAAGAAGTAAGAAAGTAATCTAAAAGCACTTAAGGCAGATTTATATCTTCTAAACGTTGCTGTAGTTGAGCATACTGCATGTTCATAGTTATACCATTCAATGCATTTCGAACTCTTACTAATTCTACATTAAATAAAGAATTCAAAGTAGCTTGGTATTCTGCCCGTCTGGTATTTATTCGATCGTCTATATCAGCCAATTCTATTGCAATTGCACCAGCATTCTGTCTAGTTGTTCTCAAAGTTTCCACGTCTTGTACTAGTGTTCTGCGATTTGCGATATTGGCTATAGAACTGTCGATAGGTCCATTAGCCGCAACAATTGTGTTAACTTCTGCAATTCTCTCCCCACGTCTACCACCATATGGTCTCGGGTCACTTAGAGCATCAAATTGCTGCATAAGTCCAGTAACATTTACTAACTCAGCACGAACACTATTTATTCTTGGTCTGACTTGATTATTGACATAATTTGAATGTTGAACAAGTGTTCCAGCCGGAGCATGCAATTCACTTATTTCTTTACGTAAGTTAATTAGTCTACCTTGAGCTTGATAAGCATCACGTAAAAGAGCTAAGTGGGCATTACCATGGTTGATATTAGCGTCTTGATATAAATCAGTAACATTTCTGGCACCCGTTTCAGCACCTCGACGACCCATCGCTCTTCCAATTACATTAGCAACAACACCTCCGACTAGACCAATTGCACCACCAATTCCACCTGTAACTAACAAAGTATAAGCTAATGGAGCAGCCTCGAAGGTATATTTAACAGGATCATTTACTTCTGTACCAAAAAGAGATTTTCCCACATAACCTAGAAAACCTAGAACAGTACCTGCAGCAGCGCCTGCTACAGTATAAACAACTACATTTCTTACTCTTGCTGTTCTAGTATGTCCAACCATGATTATCTTACCACACTATAGTAGTAAAAGTTTAAATACTTATCGGTTGGGTGTCAGAACGATTAGTAAATGTTGTAGGTTAAACAACGATTTAAAGGCTTAA
>CAYIDG010000016.1:0-10141 GCA_964362055.1 uncultured archaeon
ATTAGGTCGTCCGATGATATCAAACAGGAACGGAGTCATCCCAAACTACGCGATGATCAAAAACCTGTGATATATAGGATAGACTGGCTTATTCCACATTAGGGATGACTTGATTAGGCTCTGACTCATTTCGTCTACCCTAATATTTAATTTCTATTCGTGTATTTAAATATTTTATATGGTTTCAAATGTATTTTGTTGTATATATTTTAAGTGATGGCATGATTAAAGCTGTGCTGTTTGATTTGGACAATACCTTGATAGATTTCATGAAGATGAAGAGGAGTGCTACGGATGCCGCCCTTTTCGCGATGATAAAAGCTGGATTGAAGATAAACAAAAAAGACGGCCAGCAGCTGTTGAAGGGGCTGTTTCACAAGCATGGTTTGGAATATCAGCAGATATTCAACGAATTTTTGACAGAAGTTTTGGGGTATGTTGATTTGAAGATTTTGGCTGCGGGTGTTGTTGCATACAGGGCAGTGAAGGGTGATTTGCTGCAGCCTTACTCTAATGTCAAACCTGTTTTGAAGAAATTGAAGAAAAAGGGCTACAAGCTGGGGATAGTCACTGATGCCCCGAAATTCCAGGCATGGACAAGGCTTTATCAAATGAAGCTGGAAAATTATTTTGATGTTGTAGTTACATTGGATGATTCAGGTAGCTTGAAGCATACTGGATTGCCTTTTGAAAGGGCGGTAGACATGCTTGAGTTAAAACCCTCAGAAATCATGATGGTCGGCGATTGGGTAAGCAGGGATATAATACCTGCAAAAAGGGTTGGCATGAAGACTGCTTTGGCTAGATACGGTCAGAGTTGGCAGGGAAAAGTAGAAAACTCAGAAGCTGATCACGAGCTTGATGATGTAAAGGAACTTTTGAAGATTCTATGAAAGTTCTATTATAAATTCTGCCAACTAACCCATCTATCCTCTTGAGTTAAGAATGTCCAGAATTTCTTTGATTGCAAAAAAGATTCCAACAAGTAATGTCGCAGTTGCTCCTAATCCTTGTCCGTTAAGACCTGAATTTGCTAAGAATAATCCTATACCTATTCCAACTAAGCTTAACAAGATGAATATTCCGCCCATAGACAATCACTTTATTAGGTTAGCCTAATTTGATGTTAATTATAGGATACTCGAGTATTTAAATATTTAGGTTAGCCTAATTTGATGCAATCGATGGTAGTATGGAAAATACTTCAAGCAAACCAGCTTATGTAGAACATTTATTTATAGAACCTGTTGAGACAGAACATTCTGAAATGTATGTAAAAGCCATTTATCTACTTAAAGAATCTGATGAGATACCGGCTAAAGTAAAATCTATTGCCAAGCTTTTGAATGTATCTGCCCCTAGTGTCGTTGAGATGTTGAAAAGATTGAGCGCACTTGGATTTATCAGGTATACAAGAAGAGGTGCTGTCCTTACTAAAAAGGGTTTGGAAGTAGGGAGAAGGATAATAAGAAACTATAGGCTGGTGGAGGCGTTGATGGCAATGAAGTTCGAGATACCTGTTGACGAGAGGATTGCATGTGGCATAGAGCATTTGATGACTGAAAAGTTCTCTGAAGCGCTTTGTGCCTTGGTTAAACACCCAAAAAAGTGCCCCCATGGATTTTCGATACCTAGCGGAAAATGCTGCAAATAGTTAAAGTTTGAAAACAATTTTAACTTATGGTACTCAAGACTGTTCTGGGTTGGTTGTTTCTAATCACAGGACTGATTTTAATGATTTCGCCGTTTATTTCTGGCTTTACGGGCTTCTTTGTACTGACATCACGCTCTGCCTTGCCGACAGCGGCTAATTTTGAATTAACCTATACTGTTGCTGGCTTTTTTATGGCTATATTCGGCTATTATTTGATAAGACCCAAGAGAGAAACTGTGCTTAGCTAATCTTTATTTGGTAAATTCACGAAATTCTAATTGAATGGCATGGTTCGTGTAATGGGGGTTGTTTCTGGCAAAGGTGGTGTGGGAAAAACTACCGTGGCTGTGAATTTAGCTTATGCGTTAAAGAATTATGGGCAAAGGGTTGTACTGGTGGATTGCAACTTGTCAACCCCGCACATGGCCTATTATATAGGCACCTCAGACTACAAGTATACGCTAAATGACGTCCTTCTGGGGAAAGTTGATGTAGTATCTGCCTTGCATAATTTTGATGGCATTCGCCATATACCTGCCTCATTGAACCTAAAGGATATAGTGGGCGTGGATCCTGTAAAGCTGAAGAAACATGTGAAATCACTGATGATACCGAGCAAGGTCGATTTCATTCTTCTGGATTCTGCTCCAGGCTTGGGGAGGGAGGCTTTGGCTGTTCTGGATGCAGCTGATGAATTGTTGTTTGTCACAACCCCGTTTTCGCCAATGTTGAATGATGTCATAAGATGCAGGGATGTTTTGAGGGAAATTAAGGGGGATAAAACGCTGAACATGGTTTTGAACATGGTGACTGGGGAGAAACATGAACTGCACTACAAGACTATAGCAGATGTTGTCAACATACCAATAGTTGGCCATATTCCCTATGACAAGAGTGTGCTGCATAGTTTGGTCTTCAAATCACCCGTGGTATCATATAAACCTAAGTCTTTTGCAAGCACAGGCTTCATGCAGCTTGCCGCAAAATTAACCAATAGGGAATTCAAAACTCCGCTTAACTTCAAGCTGTATCATGCCCTAAACAAGATAAAAAATTCCTTCCTGCCTTCTAGTTTTTCTTTGCCAACATCTCCTGAAGAAATAAAAGAAGACATAACACCTCAAGGTAACTAGATGAGTATTCTAAAAAGCCTATTTAGATTAATAGCCAGCCTATTGTTCACTACTTTTCTCACGATGTCTTTGTTAATGGTAAGTCTGATTGAGTTTACCGAATATTCCAATTTCAAGCCGTTTGTAGCAGATATTTTGTCGAGTAGCCTATCGAAACAAGTTGACACAAATCAAGTAAATCAATTGCATAATTTTCTAAAGTTGAATTGTGTCAAAAAGGAATTTACTAACTTTGACTTGGGAGGTATATCCTTAAAAATAAATTGTTCTAAACTTCAGTCCACGCAATCTAAAGACCTACTTAAGTTACTATCCGGTAGCTTGTTTGATTCACTTTATTATAAAAAATATAGCTGCAGTGTTTTAGATTGCCTTATGCAACCAGGCACTGAGAACTTGTTGGTTTTAGTATCGGAACATACGAACAACTTTCTGAAAAGCATTCAGAATATAATATTGTTTCTGACAGTTGCTGGGGCTGTGATGATGTATTTCTCTGTAGATACTCTGCAAGGGAGATTGAGAACGTTTGGTGTTAACATAACATTTGTCGGGGTTTCATTTATCGTTTTTACATATGTTGTGAATTTTTTGATTCCGGTGCAAAATTTGCCGATAGACATTAAGATAAGTGATATAGTTGACAGCTTGTTTGACCGGGTGTCGAATTATTTCATTTTTATGATAATTGCTGGTGTTCTGCTGGTAATTTCAAGCGATTTGATAAAGTCGAAAACACAAGCTCAGAAGAAAAGGAAAGAATAAAATTTCAACCTATGTAGCGCAATTCTTTTTCATGCTCTTTGTGTATCCTTATGTATCTCTGCATCTGTTTCTGGACAAATTCCTCGATCTTTTTCCATTTGTTGTTCTTCTTTATTTTCCTATGCATATGAAAGTGGTCGTGGTGATGCATAAATATATTATTAACTCTCATCGTTAAATATTTAATTGTATGTTTAGCGCTTTGTTATATATTAATATGCTAAATTGTGCGGGTGGTTACTTATTTTAGCAAAGTCGTTCTGTCCGGAACATGGGAAATTGGGTTTGGATGATATAAGAATAAAGAGCGGTGCGCCAGTTTGTGGCAAATGTTCAAAAATATTGGAATTTGGGACAGTGAAGCCAAGGAAAGTAAAATAATAGATACGTTTATGTAGTTTAGCTTCTAATTTTAGTAGGGTTTATTTGGCTAGCATATCAACACAACTAGCGGGGATAAAACTAGATACTTGTGTCTTCAATGCGGCAGGTCCTAAAGACGTTACCCTTGAAGAATTGGAAGTTATAGCAAAATCTTCTTCATCTGCAATTACGATGAAATCATGCACGCTAGACCCAAGGACAGGAAATCCAGAACCGAGATACTATGATTTGCCAGAGGGGTCGATAAACTCGATGGGCTTGCCAAATTTAGGCTATAAGGAATATGTACGATTTACTCACATCCTCAAATCAAAATACTCTAAACCAATTGTAGCTAGCATATCGGGATTGAAATTTGAAGACAATCTAACAATTTTTGAAGCATTTAACGAATCAAACGCGGATATCATAGAGTTCAACCCAGGCTCCCCAAACACGATAGGAAAACCTACGATGGGGTATGATTTCGAATATTTGGACAGCAGCCTGAGGGAAATAGCAAAAATCTGCAAAAAACCTTTGGGACTCAAATTGCCGCCGTATTTTGATTTTGTCCATTTTGAGCAAGTGGCTGGTATAATCAAGAAACATAAAGTGCTTTACATTTGCTCCATAAATTCTATTGGGAATGCACTGGTTGTTGATCCGGAAAAGGAGAAAGTTGTAATAAAACCTAAAGGTGGATTTGGTGGACTAGGAGGAAAATACATCAAGTATACGGCATTGGCGAATGTCAGAAAATTTTACGAGATGCTTGGTGATAAGGTTCAGTTGGTTGGGTGTGGTGGCATTTATTCTGGAACAGATGCGTTCGAATATATATTGGCAGGTGCGACAGCAGTTCAATTAGGCACAGTCTACATGCAAGAAGGGCCTTCGTGCTTTGAAAGGATACAAAATGAACTTGTGACATATATGAAAAAGAAAGGTTACGAATCTATAGAAGATTTCAGGGGACAATTAAAAACAATTGATTGATTACATGTTTGATCTAGTCTTAGAAGGTAGGATTGCAAATCCAGAAAGGATTTTCGAGGCACAAATTGGAATTGAAGATGGTGTAATTAAAGAAATCAAGAGGCAGGGCTTGGATGGTGAGAATAGAATATCAGTGAAAAATGGATTGATATTTCCAGGATTCATTGACCCTCATGTCCACTTAAGGGAAGATAGTAGCCACAAATGGGATTATAAGGAAGATTTTGAAACCGGTTCTAAGGCTGCTGCACATGGTGGTGTTACAACTGTCATTGATATGCCGAATAATTTTCTACCTTCGGTTACTGAAGAAAGAATTTTAGAGAAAATTAAACTTGCTGAAAGAGCTGTAGTTGAAGTTCTCTTTCATGGTGGCATTAGTAAAGATTATCTAGATGAAATTAAGAAAATGGCTAAACATGTTGTTGGATACAAAGTTTATCTATCGGAGACTACAGGCGGATTGACTCTCAATGAAAAAAATTTATCTGCTACTTTAGAAGCTATAGCTAAAACTAATCGAACAACAGTTTTCCATGCAGACGAAACACAACAAACGATAAAAGAATTGATTAACTTATCGAACAAACTTAAGGCAAAATTGCATATTGCGCATGTTTCTAGAGCATCTACTATCAATTTGTTAAATGGTAATGTAACTTACGAAGTAACTCCTCATCATTTGTCGTTCGATAGCACAGATGTCAAAAAAAATAAATTGCTAACAGTAAACCCGCCCATAGGCACGAAAAGTGATAGGCAAGCTGTTTTAAATGCTCTAAAAAATGGTAAAGTGGGTATATTGGCTACAGACCATGCGCCACATACTATCGAAGATAAAGAAATTGGGGCTAAAGGATTACCAGGCTTAGATGTGTATGGTAACATAGTTGCATGGCTGATTGATAAATTGAAGTTAGACCCTACCGATATAACTAGGTTAACATCATACAATTCAGCCAAACTTTTTAGTCTTGAAAGACTGGGGGAAATAAGAGAAAACTATTATGCAAATATTTCTATACTTCAATTTGAGCCTGAGAAAGTCAATTTAGAAAATCATTTTACAAAATGTGGATGGTCGCCTTATGATGATATGAAGTTTCCTGGGAGAGTAGCTTACACGATTTTTAAAGGAAACGTGATTTACAATGGCAGTTAGACTTTAAGATTGTTAACAATTTATTTGAGCAATAGCTAATTTTATTTAATGTTGGATCATGGTATATTAAGTCAAAGCATATTTAATGTTGGGACAAAACTAATATATTCTTTGTATCCATTTTTATATTTTGGCCAATGGGATAAAAAGGTAGTAAACTATTCTGTAAATAATACCGTGAAGTTTAAAGTAAGAGTTGGTACTTCAGATAAAATAATCATTTGGGAAGTATGGAAGAATAAAGATTACACTAATCATTTTGATATTGCTACTAAAGATATTGTAATCGATATAGGAGCACATATAGGGGCATTCTCGGTTTATGCTGCTAAAAAAGCTATAAAGGGAAAGGTATATGCTTTTGAAGCCTACAGGAAAAATTATGATCTTTTAGCTCAAAACATAGCGTTAAACAAGTTGATTAACGTTAAGTTATTCAATGCAGCCATCTCAGATAAAGTAGGTACTGAAAAATTCTTTATTGAAGAAAAGAATGTAGGCGGGAGTTCTCTTTATAAGAAGACGTATTCCAAACGGAGCATATATGTGCCAACATTTTCTCTTAAAGAAATTTTGATAAGAAACAAACTCAAAAAAATAGATTTTCTCAAAATGGATGTTGAAGGTGCAGAGTACAAGATTATTTTAAATTCTCCTCCTGAAATTCTTGGGAAAATAAATAAAATTGTGATGGAGTTCCATGAAAACATTTCAACCGGACATAATTACAGAGAATTAAAAGATCATCTAGAAATGGCAGGCTTTCATGTAGAAGTTCCTACGTCCTTCATTGCAAGAAAATTCTTGGGGCAAGGCATTTTAAGGGCAACGCACCATGATTTTTAAGATGTAGATAATAATGAAATAATTCACATTTATAATTACTATCAGATTTTAAGATTATTGACAATTTCATCGTACTTTAAAAACGAATCGCAATAATGGCACTGTAATATATTGTCAACTTTAATGAACTTGGTAACTATAGGCTCGTTTTCTGAATTAGTAATACATGATAAATTGGGGCATTTCAAAACCTCTTCTATAACATCTGGGAATTTTACTTCGGATTTTTCAACTACTTCAGAATTTTCTATTTTATTAATGGTTGCATGCGGTGCTATTAATGAAATTATGTTAACTTCCTTTGGAGTCAAATACTTGCCCTCTATCTTTATCAAATCTTTTTTGCCATATCTTTTGCTATCAACATTTGCAATAATTACAGCCCTTGCTCCAGGGTCTATCCTCAAGATTTTTTGTACAAGATAGCCCCTGCCTGCTGGTATATGGTCTATTGCCGTTCCTTTTACAATCTTACTGACAGACAGTTTTTCTTCAGTCATGATAATCAACTCAGCACCAAGCTCAACAAAGCTGTTCTGACAAATAAACCGTTTCTAGCCTGCTCAAAATATTTGGCAAACTTTGTGCTATCTATATCGGTTGAAATCTCATCCACTCTTGGCAACGGATGCAAGATAATCATATCCTCTTTGGCATTTTTAACAGTATCCGAAGTTATTCTATAGCTGCCTTTAAGTTTGAAGTATTCTGTAGGCTCGACAAATCTCTCCTTTTGCAACCGAGTGACATACAGGACATCCAAACCGTTAATCAAGCTGTCCAGATTTGGTTGTTTTGTAAACTCAATACTTTTATTTTTTAATAATTCTTCCACTTCTGGTCTAATCTGCAAATTATCTGGCGCTACAAAATTCAAACGGACGTCAAAATTAGATAAGGAATAGCATAATGATGGTACAGTTCTTCCATATCGCAAATCCCCCACTAAACCTATGTTGAGGGAATCTATCTTACCAAATTCGCTTTTTATTGTAAACAAATCAAGCATTGCCTGTGTGGGATGCTCTTGGAACCCTGAACCGGCATTGATAACTGGTTTTTTAGAAATCTCGGAGGCGAATTTAGCCGACCCTGCTGATGGATGCCTAATAATTATGCAATCGCTATAGTTCTCGAAAATTTTTATCGTGTCATGGAAAGACTCGCCTTTTCCGACATATGATGAGCTGGTCGGCTCTGCAAAGCCAATCAAATCACATCCAAGAGATTTTGCAGAAGACTGGAAACTTTGGTAGGTTCTGGTGGAAGGCTCGAAGAATATCATAGCAATTATACGGTTCTTGAGCATGCCTCTAAACTTTTCAGGCTTTTCCTTAGCGTCCTTAGAAACGTCAAAGATAAACTCAAGTTCTTCACGAGAAAAGTCCTTTGCACTTACTATATCCCGATTTTTGAAATTTTCGGAGTTAATGGAACCCACACTATAGTTGGAAAGTTAATCTTATAAGGTTGTTGTTTTGAATGTTTATGAATATAATTTTGTAGGGTATAATTGATGTAAGTTGGTAAAAATGATCGACGATAAGGTAATGAGAGAGACTGCAGAACTGTTATTAAAAACCAATGCTGTAACACTTAGAACAAACCCACCTTATAAATGGGTATCTGGTATTCTGGCTCCAATTTACACTGATAATAGGCTTTTGTTGTCATATCCTGCAGAAAGGGAGAAAATACTGGAACTCTTTTTACAAGTGTTGAAAACAAATAATATTACCTTCGATGTTGTCGCTGGTGTTTCTACTTCGGGAATACCATGGGCGGCATGGATTGCGAAAAACTTGAACAAACCGATGGTTTATGCAAGGTCTGCAGAAAAAGATCATGGTAAGGGAAATTTGATAGAAGGTAAGTTGGAAAGTGGGTCACGAGTTATAGTTATAGAGGATCTGATAAGCACCGGAAGTAGCTCTTTAGCGGCAGTTGATGCAATTAGGAAGGTGGGCTGTAACGTAGAGTGCTGTGTAGCAATATTTACATACGAACTTGAAAAGGCAATAAATAATTTTCAGCAAGCCGATTGTAAACTTATCACATTGACAAATTTCAGCACATTGGTAGAAATAGCTACAGGACAAGGATACCTGAAAGATGAGGATAAGAAAAATGTTTTAGAATGGAGCAAAAATCCTGATGTATGGGGAAGATAATATGTTCTTTGAAAAATACCAAAATGCAGTTGAACAAAAGGGAAGCGTAATCAACATAAACCTAGACCCTGCGTTGCCAAGACATAGGGAGAAGTTTGCAATACCAAACAGATATCTGGCTCAAGACGAGAGTGACACGTTACTTGATTTCTCATTCGACATCATAGAAAAGGTTGGCGATTACTGCTGCTCTGTAAAACCCAATACACAGTTTTTCTTGAATGATACCAAACTGCTTAGGAAGATTGTAGATAAGATACATGATGAAGGTATGATTGCTATACTTGACCATAATTTAGGTGATATAGGTTCAACCAATGATATTGCATTAAAGTGGGTTTCGGAAATGAAATTTGATGCCTTGACATTTTCGCCATTCGCAGGAAACATACAGACGACAGTGGAGGACGCACACAGCAAAGGCTTAGGTGTAATAATCTTGACACTGATGTCAAACCCAGAAGCGGAATTGTTCATGGTAAACACGAAGATAGGCGGATTTCCGACTTATCAGTACATTGCAACTGAAGTCAAAAGAACAAATGCCGATGGCTGTGTTGTTGGGTTAACAGGATTTGTCCAAGCGGAATACATCAAAAGCGTACAAAATCTGGTAGGTGATAACAAAATATTTCTATTGCAAGGCATTGGTCCACAGGGCGGGGGTGAAGTGGATTTGGAGAAGGTGAAAATTGTAAAAAATCCGTTGGTTAGTTTGGGCAGAGAAGTTATATTTTCAGGAAATGTTACAGAATCTGTAAAAAGGTACTATGAGATGCTGAAAGGGGTGAAAGGGGTTTGAGTTTCATAGTCGGTTGTACTAATGCTGTTAATTTGTCGAAGAAAGTTTCTGAAATGACAAATATTCCTTTGGCAAAAACTGAAATTAAAAGTTTCCCTGATGCAGAAATTTATGTTAGAATAGATGAAGATTTAGAAAATGAAGATGTGATTGTAATACAGTCTGGATATCCAAACCAAAATAATGCTCTGATAGAATTGTTCTTGACATTGGATGCTGCAAAGGATATGGGCACCAAAAGTATCT
>CAYIDG010000017.1:0-10140 GCA_964362055.1 uncultured archaeon
AAATATATTTTCTTGTAGACTACGTATGAAAGAAATAAAATCTTCCCATGTCTGGGCATAAACTGCAGTTGATAGTAAAAGAAAACTTATAAAAAATATAGGAATAATAAATGTTGTCTTATACACTTTACTTCAATTAAAATTCAATTCCAATCAATATAAAATTGACTAATATACGCATTTTTATTCTTAGCTAGACAATAGTTCTGATTATGAAATATTCTGCAAAGGTGGAAGTGAGGTTCAAGGAAGGCCTATTTGATCCCGAAGGGGAGACTACGAAAAAATCATTGCAGGGCTTGAGGTTTCCTGTAGATGAGACAAAGGTAAGTAAAGTATTCAATATAATTTTGAATGCCGGTTCCAAAGACGATGCCTATTCATTGGCAGAAGAGATGTGCAAAAAGCTATTATCTAATCCAAACAAAGACGATTATAAGATTACCATAGAGGAAATGAAATGAGCAAAGGATTTTTCTTCCCAATGGGCGACGCGACCAAATCTTACGTATTCCCGATTTTTACAATTTCACTTATAATAATCAACGTTGCAATATTCGTCTGGAGCCTGACAGATTTTGAAAATGTAATCAGCAGATATGGTTTTATCCCGGCTCAAATTTCTCTGCTGGCTGTTTTCAGTTCGATGTTCCTGCATGGCGGCATAGATCATATATTCGGCAACATGTGGTATCTCTGGATTTTTGGAGACAATATCGAAGAAAAATACGGGAAAATAAAATTTGTTATACTATATCTGCTATCCGGAATAGCCGCCACGTTTACTCATCTAATCACAAACATAGGCTCTAGCATTCCTGCCATCGGCGCATCCGGAGCAATATCAGGAATACTCGGTTCGTATTTGGCTTTATTCCCGCGCGGGGGCGTTTATGTCAGGTTTGGGTATATGTTAACACAAATGCCTGCTTTTGTTGTCATAGGAGGATGGTTTTTGATGCAGTTGATTTTTGGTGTTACAAGTTTATTTGGTGGTGTGGGCAGTGGCATTGCATTTTTCGCCCATATAGGGGGATTTGTTTTTGGTTATTTAGTTACTAAAGCAATGAAATTCAAGGAAAATAGAGTGCCATATTCTCATTGAACGGGTTGTAAACTTATTTAAATTTTGAAAAGTATTGTAGGATATGAATTCGTTATTTGCTAAAAGGCAAGTTCCTTTTCAACTATCTGAAATCAATATACTAAATTCTAATGACCAAACTTTGATGAAATTGAGTCAAGAAAACCAACTGGCATTCAGCTTGGATGAAATGAAACACATCCAGCAGCATTATAAAAAACTTAAGAGAAATCCTACGGATATAGAATTAGAAGCCATAGCCCAGACATGGAGCGAGCACTGCTATCACAAAACGTTCAAAGGAGAAATCATCACAGAAAATGGAACTATAAAAAATTTGTTCAAAACCTACATAGCTAAAGTTGCAGAAGAGTTGAAGTTTCCATGGCTGTTTCTTGTATTCAAAGACAATGCAGGCATAGTTGATTTTGATGGCAATCATGCAGTTGCAATTAAAGTTGAGACGCACAACCATCCATCTGCCATAGAGCCGTTCGGCGGGGCTGCAACAGGCGTTGGCGGTGTTATACGGGATGTCTTGGGTGTTTGGGGCGAGCCCATTGCCAATACAGATGTCCTGTGTTTTGGACCGTTGGATTACGATTATAAAAAATTGCCGAAAGACATGAAGCATCCTAGATTCATTTATAGCGGTGTTACTACTGGAGTAGGTTCTTATGGAAATAACATGGGAATACCTACTGTTAACGGAGCTATCTATTTTGATGAGGGTTATGTCGGCAATCCCCTTGTGTATTGCGGCTGTATCGGGTTGTTGCCTAAAGACAAATTCGTTAAGAATGTTAAAGCCGGGGATAATCTCATAATCGCTGGGAATAAAACCGGCAGGGACGGCATCCATGGTGTTACTTTTGCTTCGGTTGAACTGGATGAAAAATCAGATGTGTCAAGATCAGCAGTCCAAATTCCAGACGCCATACAGCAGGAAAAACTGAAAAGAGCGATATTGGAAATCCGAGATAGGAAGCTGGCATCGGCAATTACAGACTTGGGCGGCGGGGGTTTATCCTGCGGCTCTTGTGAACTGGCTGATTCAGCCGGCATAGGCATTTCAGTATTTCTAGACTCTGTTCCGTTAAGGGAAAAGCTAGCACCTTGGGAAATTTTCGTCTCAGAATCCCAGGAGCGAATGCTTTTGGTAGTTCCCGATAAGAATTTGCAAGAAGTTTTGCAGATATTTGCTGGCGAGGATGTGGAGGCAACACCGATCGGGAAATTCATTCAAGACAAGATATCCAAGATATACTACAAAGGAACTGTGGTTGGTGAACTGGATTTGCAATTTTTGTTCAACCCGATATCAACAACAAAAAAAGCCGTATGGCAAAAACCTGAATATCCAGAGCCAACATTTGATGAACCGAAAGATTTGACACAAGTACTCTTGAAACTTTTATCCCAACCGAACATTGCAAGCAAGGAATCTGTTGTAAGGACTTACGACCATGAGGTTAAAGGAAATACTGTATTGAAACCGTTGCACGGGGAATTCTCGGGTCCCAACGATGCCGCAGTATTGAAGCCTTTAAGCACTTCGTGGCAAGGAATTGTCATCTCATCGGGAATGAATCCTAACTATGGAAAGATAGATCCTTATTGGATGGCTGCTTCTGCGATAGATGAGGCAATAAGAAACAACATTGCTGCAGGCGGTAGACGAATAGCATTATTGGATAACTTCTGCTGGGGCAATCCTGAGAAACCGGATAGGCTTGGAGGATTGGTTAGAGCTGCTCAATCGTGTTATGACATGGCAAAAACATTCCAAACACCTTTCATTTCTGGTAAAGACAGTCTATATAATGAATCGCCTCTTGGGCCTGTAACACCGTCTTTGCTGATAACTGCATTGGGGATAATTCCTGATGTTAAGAAAGCTGTGTCTGTTGATTTGAAGAAACCAGGAAATTTAATATACATAGTTGGTAATACTTATCCTGAATTAGGTGGGAGTGAATACTACAAAATAAATTCCTATTTAGGAAATTCTGTGCCGAAAGTTAATGCAGAAGAGGCGAAGAAGATATTCGATGCTATTACTGCTGCAATAGATGCTGGTTATGTTAAAGCATGTCATGACATATCTGAGGGTGGTATTGCAGTGGCTGCAGCTGAGATGGCTTTTAGCAGTAAGTACGGTTTAGAATTAGATTTGAATAAAGCGCCTGTTGATAGCATATCTAGAAATGATTTTGCTTTGTTTTCCGAATCCAATAGCAGATTTTTAATTGAAGTTGATGAAACAGACAGAGAAAAGTTTGAAGAGCTGTTAAAAGGAATACCGAATGCACACATAGGTAAAGTAACAAGCGATACTAAGTTAGAGATATACGGTTTAAGGAAAAATAAAGTAATTTCAAGCGATACTGATTACTTGAGGAGTGCTTGGAAAAAAGTTTTAAGTTAAATCCGTTTTTAATAGATAAAATCCAAATATAATTTAATGTCGAAAGGCGAGTTGCCAGTACCTCATATTATAGCACTTGTCATAGGTGTTGCAGCGTTAGCATTGCTTGGCTATTGGTTTTTCAGTACTGGTGGAAAACTTGGTAGTCAGACTACTGCAACAGTATGCGATAGTAAGTTTGTACAATTTTGTTTAACGAACCCTTCTAAACAATGGAGTGACTTTAGTGGATTAGATAAAGAATGCAGTGGTGGGCCTCATTCTTTCGATCAATGTAATCAAATATTTGGAATAGGTGGTTCTACCCCAACACCTACACCAACTCCAGCATCCGCTCCACCGTATTGGGAAGTATTACCTCCTCCACCTGCACCAACTCCTATTGCTCCAAGCAGTGGTGAAACATCAATTAAACTAGGTGAACAGTGTGGTATACTAACTCAGCCAAATGTAAATAGACCTGTACTTCACTGTATATCTAACCCAAACGCAAGATGTGAAAGTGGATCATCGTGTAAAATTGGTACAGTATCTGGAATACAAGGTTGTTTTTGTTTCGTTTAATATGGTTCGAATGGGTTTAACTAAAAACCACTTAATTAAAATTTAGAACTTTCCATCTGCGTAAATTCATCAACTTTAACACGGTTCTAAGTGGTGTTAGAGGGCAGATATATCGTATGTTCACAAGGTTTCTTTAACTGCGACGGAAAAGAAGGTTGCGAATCTAACAAATCATACTAAGTACCAACTATTAGTTACCACTATTATATAGTGAAATATAGAAATCCTTAAATACTAGTAATTCTTACTACTTAGTGGTAAAAAGGAGTGAAAAGTATGAAAATAAGAGATGTTATACAAGGGTTTAGATACGCGCCAAGAAGATTCTCAGGATTATTGAAAGGAATAGATTATGGAAGCAAGCTGGGAAGTATAGCTACTTTTGTCTTGGACGTAGGTAGAAAGGATTTGGGCTACAGCTTTCCTGATATACCAGGAGACTATTTGATTCCTGCAACCGCTTTGTACACAGCAGGGCAGACTGCTACAATTGTCAATGAGTTCAGAAACGATGCAAAATGGTTTAAAGAAATGCCGCTTCGTTCCAGACTGCCTAGGTATATCCAGAGAACTGTGAGTTTCATAACACCGCCTATAGCGCTTGCTAGCCTGGCTGCGTCACATGGTGAGGTTGGACCTGTGTTGTATCTTACAGCTATCGCATACAGCCTCTCGGAATGGTTGGGCAGGAAATGGGCTGAAGGCACAGAAGAGAGGTATCTCAGAAGACATCCAAAGGTTGCTGGGAAGCTGGCTGAACTGGAAAGGACTTTGAATGAATTGAAGTGATTCAAATGAAGCAAAAAGTAAGCATATCAATTGATGAAAACACTTTGAAAGAGATAGATTCAAGATTAGGCAGCTTTACTTTTAGGAATAGGTCTCACTTTGTGGAATATGCTGTCAAAAAACTGTTGGGTGAGGAAAAATGAGCAATCCTATGAAGCATGTTATTTTGGATACAGATATAGGGACTGATCCCGATGATTTCGTTGCCTTGCTGCTGGCATTGAAATTAGACCAGAAAGACATTTCTTTGGATGCGATAGTAACTTCCAACGAACGGAATGGCAGCAGAGCCAGGCTTGTAAGAAGAATTCTTGATTTATATGGCAAAGGTGTTCCTATATTCCAAGGAGCTGAATCTAAAGGAATTGGCAGATTAACTTATTGGATGAGAGATTTCCCATCTAATGAAACATTTGACAGAGACTTTCCAACAAAAGTTAAACAAATATCAGAACAGTTTACTGATGTTCATTATGTCGGCATAGGTCCGATGTCAAACTTGGCTGAAACACTTCAAATTCATCCGGAATTGAAAGGTAAACTTAAAGTTGCACAGATGGGAGGATTTGAAAGAAGGGGCATAGGCAGAATATTTCCATTGGAATATAATTTTTGCCTGGACTCAGAAGCCGCTAAATATTGTGCTAACAATTCTGATGACATGTCATTAGTTACTGCAAACGTGACGGCTAATCCTGGCACAGCAATACTTCCCTATTCAAAAATTCATAGAGAATCAAAATCTAGAGGCGGTGTATACCAGTTACTGGCAGAAAATTTCGATCGATTTTATAGGAAAGGCATTCCAGTGGATTTTATGAATGATCCGCTGACATTATTCACTTTGATAGGCAGTTATGTGGGATTTGATAGATTACCTGTGGATGTAAATAGGTTTGGGAGAGTAAAGCCAGCTGTAGAAGGGAATCCTATTTACATAAGCAGGTCAGCCGATTATAAGAGATTCATGAATACTATGACTGAGATTCTGTTTAGTTAGAATGCATATCAAACGATTTAAATTAATTCAACAAGTAAATTACAGGTATCATGAATACTGAAGATATCAAAGCCTGTATTCTTCGAGTTGCTGGAACCAACAGGGATGGAGATGTGAAGAATGTATTTGAACATCTTGGCATTAAAGCTGATGTAAGTCATTTGAATAAAATTGCCCGAGAGCAGAATTTATTAGATTACCACATAGTTGTCATTCCTGGCGGTTTTTCTTATGGAGATTACATTAGATCTGGAGCAATATTCGGAAAAGAACTTAAGACAAAAATCGGGGACGAGCTGGAGAGGTTTGTAAGAAGCGGCAGGGCGCTAGTAGGCATGTGCAACGGTTTCCAGATTCTTGTCGAGGCGGGATTTCTGCCGTCGATCAATGGCGTTTCTGAATATCCAGAGGCAGTTTTGGCAAACAACGCATCGGCAAGATTCGAATGCAGATGGATAGTAATGAAAAATCAAAACTCCAACTGCAAATTGACAGAATCAGTGCCTGTAGGCCAGCTCATCAGAGCGCCAACCGCACATGGCGAAGGGCGTTTTATTGCGTCGAAAGATGTCCTGGAAAAATTGGAAGAAAACAAGCAAATTGTCTTGAGATATGCTAAGCCGGATGGTGGATTGGCTGATGGGGAGTATCCGTTTAATCCGAATGGCTCTGTTGGTGACATAGCTGGTATATGTAATCCGGAAGGAAATGTGTTGGCATTAATGCCCCATCCAGAAGATTCTTTCTTCAGGTTCCAGTATCCTGATTGGACTTCGAATTCTGATGGGGAGTATGGCGATGGTAAAGTTTTATTTGAGTCTGTTTTAGAGTATGTAAGGAAAAAGTTTTAGTTGTTATATATATATAAATCGCTAAATTATTTTCAATGAAAACTTCACATGTTTTATTACTTCTAATAATTGTACTGTCAATTTTACTATTCTCTAACCTAATCACTGCCCAAAAACCAGGTTCCTGCAGTCCATCAGCCTGCGGAAATTATATTGCTGGAAATTCATGCCAATGTGATGCTGCATCACTGGACCCTAATTTCAATGACTACTGCACCAATATACAAGCAATATGTCCAAAGGTTTATGAAGAGGCTAAGAAAACAGGTCAGCAGCTAATAGGACCAGCTTTGTCTGCTAGTTGCGATGGAAAATGCGGCGGACAGGCTTCTTCCGGTTGCTGGTGTGATGACCAATGCTCAACGTATGGTGACTGTTGTTCTGATTATCAAAGTGTTTGTAAAGATGTGCCTACATCATATAAAGCCCCAAAAGCACCTCTAAAACTTTACAAAGACTCTAAATATAAAGGACCCGAATATTTTAATAGCGCCTATGGCACTACATTAAACTACATACCCGTAGTTGGTAAAGTAGACAATCTCAAATCAGTACAAGAATGCTCCAAAGATAACATGTGTCTCAATGACGAGATATCCTCTTTCCAATTAGATTCGGGTTATGTGGCTATTATATTCAAAAACGATGATTTCTTAAAGAAAGAGTGTGATATCATAAAATGTGATACAACATATCAAGTTTTTTATGACAGCGTATCAGACTTATCTAACGTTGCTACAGTTTTCTGTCATGGGAGTTGGAATGATTGTATAACCTCAGTGAAAGTTTGTAAAGTGGGTGATATTGTGTGTTCAGGAAATATAGATATCGGGACATCTATTGCATCAACTAAGTTTGCTTGCAATGTTTGCGAGTTTGATCAGACATCTAAAAAATGGCTGTGTGAAGGTTGCATTGCATAAATATAATGAAAAAATTCTAATTCTCCCAAAAAAAATTAGGTAATTTTAATTTTTTATATGTTTTTTTTGGGCAAAGCTTTTATATCCCAAATAGAAAATGTCTTTTGGTTGGAAAGGAAGGGATAAGGGCAAAAACGAAAGTTGATTGAAAAAACTTTCAAAATAAAGTCCTTAAAGGTGATAACATTCCCCAACAACCCCTTTCTTTTCTTCCTTTAATTTCTAAAACTTATAAATGCCTATGTATATTTCTTAATTATGGCTCAAATAAAACTGGAAGACATCTATAAAGAATTGAGGAGAATAGAGAGCAGAATGGCAACTAAACAGGAGATGGAGTCTTTAACAGATACCTTGGAGATTTTGTCTAACCCGAAATTGCTAAAAAATGTTATGGCTGGCAAGGAAGCAGTTAAGAAAGGAAAAGTTAGATCTTTAGATGATGTCAAAAAAGAGCTTGGCATCTAAAATTCGTCTTTGTGCCATATGGATTCAATAGTTATTTTCTTACTGTTCTTATCTATAGAATATAAAATTCTAAAACTTTTCTCAAAATACAGCTCCCACGTACCAGATAAATTATATCTCAAAGGTTTGCCATGATACGGATTTATTTTCAACTTTTCTACTTTCTTGAAAAATCTCCTTTGAAGCTCTTTGTCAAATTTCTTCAGCCTCCTTTCTGCAACTTCTGATATCTCTAGATAGAATGTCATAATCCACTTTGTTTTTTAGTCAATTTATAAATTCTACTGCCAATAGTAGGTTATGGAAAAGAAAATCACCTATTCTGATGCCGGTGTTGACAGACATTCAAGAGCAGAATCTAAATCCCATATAAATTTTGAAACCACTCACAAACACCTAAATAAAGTAATAAAACTCCCGTACAACACAATTTATCAAGTTGGCGACAATTATCAGGATCATGTCATTGAAGGTATAGGTACAAAAGTTCTGCTCGCTCAGTTAGCAAATAAGTTCGATACTATTGGAATCGATGCCGTGGCAATGACTGTGAATGATTTGATTCGTTCAGGTGCCAGACCAATTTCATTGACTGATAACATCGATATGCAGAAGTCCGAGACAAGGCTTATAGACGAATTGGTTAAGGGCATTTCTAATGGCGCTGAGGAGGCTGGGGTTGCAGTTACCGGCGGGGAGATTGCCGATGTGAAAGATATAATTAGCGGTGTGTCAGAAAATCCTTTCCATATAGTCTGCGGTTGTGTTGGTGAATTGAAAGAACAGGAAATAGTTTGGGGAAATAAGCTTGAAGTTGGTGATGTTATAATAGGATTGAGAAGTTCTGGATTACATTCCAATGGCATATCATTGGCTAGAAAAATTTTATTTAAAAGATGGGGAGGTAAATACGACCCTTTTGATATTCCAGATGGGTTTGACAGGGAAATTGTCTATGAAGCACTGGAACCAACCAGAATATACGTCAAACCATTTCTAAAAGTTGCAAAAGATTTCAAGATTAAAGCTGCAGTTCATATAACAGGAGATGCCTATCTGAAATTTGATAAACTTATGAAAGTTAATCCTGCAATTGGATTTGAATTTAACAATTTTAAACCACATCTAATATTTCAATTAATCCAAAATACTGCTAATGAGTTAGGCAAAATAACTGATGAAGAATTCCTGAAAACTTTTAATGTTGGATGGGGATTTTCACTTATCATCTCTAAAAGCAGCGCAGATGATATTATAGATTCGTTCGAGAGTAGCAAAGTTGAAGCTGAAGTTATAGGCAATGTTACAGATTCAAAAAACATAGTTGCAACTTACAATGGCAACAAAATAATATTAACGTAATTGCTTATTCGATAAAATCTAACTATAATAAAACATATTTTAAAGAAGCGAAAGGTATTTATGTCCTACGTAGGACAATAATTTCAAAAATTCAACTAATTTATTCACATTCTATAATTCTCTCTTCTGTAATAATTTTATTTAATTTCGCATCATGCGTTTCATTCGGCAATTTTTCCACAACCTGCAATTCAAACGCCAACCCAATCTTAGTTACATACTTGGTTAATTGAGGCAGCATCTTGTCATAAAATCCCAACCCATAACCAATCCTATGCCCTGACAAGTCAAACACTATCCCAGGCACGACAATCAATCTTATGGCCTCATACGGCAATATTTTTCTGAGCTCAGGCGACGGCTCCAAAATGTCAAAGGTACTGGGCAACAAATCATCAAAATTCTTTATTTCAGAAAACACTATCTTATCCTCCACCAAGTCGGTTATAGGAACCAAAACTCTTTTGCCCAGCCTCAAAGATTCCTTTATCATTTCCTCGGTCTCAGCCTCATTAGACTTCTTCATCGCAACATAAAATGCAACTGTGCGTGCCGACTGGAATTCTGGTAATGATAATAATTTTTCTTTAATTGACTTGCTTTTTTCCTCAACCTCCTCTCTAGATAACTTCAGCCTTTTTCTCCTGATTTGCTCCTTTAGAAACTCTTTG
>CAYIDG010000018.1:0-9648 GCA_964362055.1 uncultured archaeon
CATCAGGAAAATCTGAATCAAGAACACACTGAAGCGATAAGAAATTCAAATAATCTCCAGCTAGTATTGCCATAGCTTCTGATTCCTTTTCGGCATTCTTAATTTGGTTTTCTTCAAACCATGTTTCAAACATTTTGTGGATAGAACTTCTACCCCTCCTCATGTCACTTTCGTCATTTAAATCGTCATGAAACAAAGTTGAATTGTGGAGAATTTCTGCAGATAAAGCAATCCTGATAAATGAATCCAAATCTTTGCCTCCAGTACCGTCATATATTATCGTTGATAGTACAGGCCTCAATCTTTTCCCACCGTTCAAAAGGAAATCGCTTATTCCTATGTTAAATTTTTCATCCCATTCCGAGTGGTGATTTACCATATACTTTCCTATGAATCTCTTTAATTCTTTGTTAACCATTGTCTGATATTTCAGCAGTTTTAATTTTATCATACTAGCACTATTTGATTACCTTGTACTTATGAAGATATTCATAAAATAGGATAGTAACTATTGAAATACCTAACGTAGCTGTAGATAGCATCAAAATCTCTTCGATTGGCATAACGAACAAGTAAACATTTATTACCCTATCAGTACTGTATTGCCACGCCCTATTGTATATTGAGATGGCATCCCAAACTACAACAATCGGAAATGTTATCAGAAACGTCTTAACTATTGTAGAAATATGTTTTTTAACATAATTTCTATACCCAATCAATAGCAATAAAACAGGCAACCAGCTGAATATAGCCATATACACTAAATATGTGTAATTTCCGAATGCCATGTTATCGCTTCAATATTATCAATGTCACTGAAGAAACAAAAAGTATCAGTGACGCCATAAATATTATTTCTTCTATTGGCAAGCCGAACACCCATACACCCATGATATTCACAAAATACCACACATTATTTGCGGTTGCCAAATAATCCCATATCATAGTTACCGGCAAAATCACCAAAGCTCCTAGAAGCACTAGTTTATACTTGGCTATAGTCTTTAGGTTCAGTAAAATTACAGATAGCATAGGCAGAACAATAAAAACCGAAAGCAATGTCATATATGTAAGCTCGCCCATCGAATTCCCTCATTAAGATTTAAATAGATAATCTATTCTTTTAATTTATGAAAAAACCATTTATAAGTGTTATCATCCCTGCCCTTAATGAGGAGAAATACATAGAAAATACCCTAAGGGCGATAAAGAACCAGGATTACAAGGACAGTTATGAAATAATTGTTGCCGATGGCATGAGTACTGACAAAACGGTTGAAATAGCCAAGAAATACACCAATAAAGTCATCCGTGTCAAAAAAAAAGGAATTGGGGCAGGCAGAAACGCTGGAGCATTTCATGCAAAAGGCGACATACTGCTATTTATTGATGCAGATACGATACCCTCTGCAAACCTGTTTTCTAACATAATCAATGCCTTTAAGAAAAAAGATATAGTTGCAGCTGCCTGCAAATTCTACCCAATCAACCCTGATAAATCCATAACCGCCATATACAAAATTTACAATAAATTCATGAAGCTTTCCATAAAATTAAAAAATGCTGGCATAGCTGGCATGTGTTGTGCATACAGAAGTGCCATATTTAAACAGTTAGGGGGTTTCGATGAAACTTTAAGTACATTTGAAGATGCCGATCTTTCGAGAAGAGCCAATAAACTAGGTAATATAATTTTATTGAAAAATACAATTGCATTAACATCCAGTAGGAGAATTGAGAAATGGGGTGCTAAGAATGCACTCTTTTCCTACCTTTTTAATTTTATAAAATTCTACTTGATAGGCAAAGGATATACCACCGATAGGTACAAGCCTGTTCGATGAGTTAAAAAGATATGGGATATATTTAATCATATGAATGATGTTAAATCTGTTTTGAATCTAATTCGATTTCAAGATCAAATTTTTATAGTCATGGCAATTTTAATAGGAAGTTTTCTGCATTCCCTTTCACTATATAATGTTTCAGTACCTCTGATAGTTTTTACAGTTTTTCTGTTATCCTTTACATTTACAATAGATGATATAGCCGATATTAAAATCGATAGGTTGAGCAAGAAAACCAGAAATCCAATAGTCTTGAAACAAATAAGTTTGCTTTTTGCGAAATTTCTATCATTCGTTTTTTTTATTTTAGCATTGTTTAGTTCATTTCTGCTTCCTTCAAATTTATTTTACCTATCAACATTTTTACTTTTTATTTCAATTACATATTCATTTTTCATTCGAGCTAAATCTAATCCACCACTTGATTTAATTTACCATGGCTTAAGCCCTACTATAATTTTCATCATGATTAGTTCTTTGTATAAGTTGTTTGATTTGACAATATTTTTCGCTTCTTTTATAGTCTTTAACATGTTCATACTTATTCAACTTTTGCAAGAAATAAGAGATTTCAGTTCTGATAAAAAACTGGTAAAAACAACAGCAACAGTTTTAGGTAAAAGAAATTCTATCAAACTTTCGATAATTCTCTTATTATCTTTGTTGCTAATTGTGCTAGCTGGTATAGCTATGTTTGTTTTTCCTATAAATTCCTTGTTCTACTTGCCGTTATCCTACTTTTTATTCATACCTTTGATTAGAGGTTTAAAGAACAAGCGATACGAATCTACTTTACTGAATGAGTTCCGGAAAAATTTGATTATTGTAACAATAATTTTCTTTCTGATGTTTTTGATTTTAATGTTTTTCTAGATTAGAGGATATTTAAAAATCCAAGTAACAGCACAATAATATTTACAAAAATCGGTATAACCAAAACTATTGGTTTCTTTTCTAGAAGCTGCCTTACTTTTTTGTTTAAAAACATTATTAACAATGGAGAAAGCAGTAAATACAATAAAGCTAAATCAATTCCCCCATATAAGAAGAAAATCAAACCGTTCAATACAATTATAGAAAACGCCAATCCTATTATCAATTTTAGTGAAATGCCTTTTCCCAACATTTGCACAGTAGTCTTTACCTTGTTCTTCTTGTCTAAATTATAATCGTAGCGTTGATTTAGAATCTCTGGTATGAGTGAACCTAAGAAAAATGAAATGAGTGTTATTCCATATAAAACACTAGTGCCAACAGTAACAAAGATACCCATTGAAATCAAAGGCCCTATCATGGCATGTGACAAAACATCCAAAGGCGGTCTTGCCTTAAATCTTAGATGACTTGATGAATAAACCAGTCCAATTAACAAAATTAAGCCTATTAATACAAAATTGTAAATTCCCATTTGCAATGAAATCAACAAAGCTAATAGACCAAAAATTAAAGTTAGTCCATAAGCCTCTCTTTCAGATATTTGTCCATTTAATATTAGATTTTTGTGAAAAAACTTCCTTCTTTTCTTTAAAGTAAGTTCCAATTTAGCATCTTCCATATCATTTAAACCATAAATTGCCCAGATTGCAAATAAGTTAGACAAAGCCACCAGCGAAAACTCATATAAATTGACTTTTCTTGCTAGCAAAGTTGAAAAAAGTAGAATGTAGAGTACTGTTACTGTCGTATTTCTAAATCTTATAAATGTCAATAGATTACTTGTTTTCATTATATCAGTCTTCATCTAATCTGGATTTAGAAAATTGCCTTAAATAACAATTTCATAGCAGTCCATACGGTAAACTTTCTTCTTTTCTCGGTATCCGAAAATGTCATAGTCACAAGTTGTTTGAAATCATCATCATTTGCAAATTTCCTGAAAGCACGCTTGACTAACCATCTGAAATTTCCAACTATCTTGGATAAGAAATGATATTTTAGATAGCTGCGTACATAAAGTCTCCACATTTCATCTTGGTACTTCTTAAGCAGCCGTCCAGAATAATCACCCTTCTTCAGTCCATCACTGATAAAGCCGGATGCGACCTTAGCGCTAACTAGTCCAGGACCAATCCCCTCACCTGTGAATGGGTCAATCAACGAAGCCGCATCACCTAAAAGTACAAATCCATCCCCATACATCTTTCGTCGTGCTGTAACTATAGGCAGATTCCAGCCTCTTAAACTACCCTCTTCAACCTCCGCATCTTTGAATCTGTCAACAAGCAGAGGGTTAGTCTTAATCTCTTTAAATAACAAATCTTGTAAGTTTATTTTGTATTTCTGAATCGAATTGGTAGACATCCCCACCCCAACATTGGCCATGTTATTCTCAAGAGGAAATATCCAAAAATAACCCGGTATTACTCCAAGTTCCTGATTTTCAAGGAAGTATATTTCTAGCTTTTTACTTAAGTCCTTTATATTTTTATAATATATTCTCAATGCAGATGCATGATGGTCAGGTTTAAAATGAGATAACCCCACCTCCCTAGCCACAACAGAATTAGCACCATCTGCCCCAACAACAATCTTAGCCCTAAACACCCTTTCTTCTTTAGTATTCGAATCAATACCTTTTATTCCGACTGCTTTCTTGTTTTCAAAACTAACTCCAGTCACCGTGAAACCTTCTAATGTATCCACTAGTTTCTTTGCCTCTTGAAAAATAATGTTATCAAACACCATCCTTCTTGAGACATGCCCATAAAATCCTTCAAAGTCAACATCCAACTTTTGACCGATAATAAATACAAGCGCACCATTAAAAATTCCATGAGGATTAGCTTCAACAGCTTCAACCAAGTTCAATTCCTCTAAAATGGATTTAGATTTCCCTGTAATACCATCACCGCATGCCTTATCTCTGGGAAACTTTGCCTTGTCTACAAGCAGAACATCATGACCTTGCCTACCTAAAAAGATAGCACACGCAGATCCTGATGGGCCGCCACCTACAATAATTACATCATAATTTTCTTTTACAGGTTCCATAGCTATCTGTCCATTTGATAATTAATTACTATCTTTTATTAAAGCTAAAAAATAAAAATACCTTCCCATTACTTAAAGCTTATCCTTTCTTATAAAGGTTCTAATTTATAATTCCTTTAAGATTAGTCTATGAAGCCTAAGTATAGTATCATCATTCCTACTAAAAACGAAGAAGACACTATAGCCCATGTGTTATACAATATTCCAAATGAAATTAAAAAGAATTCAGAAATCATCGTTGCAGATTCTTCGGATGATTTAACGCCATTTATAGCCAAGTCATTCGGGGCTATGGTTATAAAAGTCAAATCTGGTGGTAAAGGTAAAGCTGTAAGAATTGGGGTTGAAAAAAGCAGAGGTGATACATTAATTTTCTTGGATGGCGACGGGACAGACCCGCCAACTTACATACCACATTTATTGAAAAAATTGGAGGATTGTCATCTGGTGTTAGGCTGCAGGGATGAAAATAAGACCAAAGACAAGTTGGATAAAATGTTGTTTTTAATTTATAAGTTTGGTTTTGTCAGCCCATTTTTGAGGAAATTCAACAAGCTTGGTCTCACTGTTTCTGATCCTTTAGCCGGGTTTCGAGCTATCCGCAAAAGTGATTTTAATAAGCTGGGTTTGCAAAGCAATAATTTTGAGCTGGAAACGGAAATGAATATCAAAGCTTTAAATCTAGGTTTCAAAATCGGTATTGTCCAAATTCCAGTCACTCTTAGAGAGAATAGTATTTTTAAAAGTAAGCTACTGCTGAATCCTAAAGAATTAATTAAAATAATAAAGCTAAGTTCTTGATGCTTTTATTTTAAGTTCCAAATTATATTTATGGTAACTATGGGAAAAACTTTGAACTTGAAGGATTCAATGCAAATTCTGCACAAATACAAAATTCCTATACCAAAATCAGAAATGACTAAAACTGCGGAGCAGGCTGTAAAAGCCGCTAAGAAATTAGGTTACCCAGTTGCAATTAAATTGGTCAGTCCTGACATCACCCATAAGACCGATGTTGGGGGCGTTCGCCTTAATTTAGTTGATGACAAGGAGTTGAGAGTAGCTTATGAAAATATGCTAAAAACTGCAAGGAAGAAGTTCCCAAAAACTAAAATAAATGGTGTTCTTGTGCAAAAAATGATACCGGACGGCCAAGAAATTATCATTGGCTGCAAGAAAGATGAACAGTTTGGGCATGTATTAATGTTTGGATTAGGTGGAATTTTTACAGAAGTTTTTAATGATGTCTCCTTCAAGGTAATTCCAATTAATAAAAACGATGCGGAAGCTATGGTCAAAGAAATCAAAGGATACACCATTTTACAAGGTTATCGTGGCAAGAAGTATGATGTCGATTCTTTAATAAAAATCCTGTTAAAAGTATCCCATTTGGTGGAAAAGAATCACAAAATAAAGGAAATGGACATAAACCCTGTTATCTTGTTGAATAAGGGTGCTGTAGCAGTTGACTCTAGAATAGTTCTTGGATGAGATTATATATTTAGTATCCGAATTTATTTTAGTTGATTCTATGGTTTTACTTGAGTTGGTTATTGTAGTATTAGTTGTACTATTGGTTTACTTCATTATCAAAGATTTTCGATGGAAATACAGGTTTGAACAAAAGGTTAAAGAATGGTTGGAAAAAGAGGAAGTAAGAATCCGGCAAGACGCTATTCAGAGAAGTGCCCGTTCATTGTCTGGTAAAACTGTAGAAAAATTCATTCCTTTTCTAGACAGGTTTCCCTATGACCCGCATGATGCAAGGTGGTTGGGGGATCCTATAGACTTTGTTATTTTCGATGGTTATTCTTCCAAAGGTGATTTAGATCAGATAGTATTTTGTGAGGTCAAATCCGGTGACAGCAAATTATCGAATTCACAGAGAAAGGTTAAAGAAGTTGTTGAAAATAAGCGTGTGAAGTGGCTAGAATTCAAAGTTTAATTAAGTTTATTTAAACACATACCACCTATTTATAAAATCAATTATGACGAAGAAATACAAGATAGTTTACGAAAGAAGTCTTTGCATAGGAGCAGGCACGTGCGTAGCTATTAACCCCAAATCTTGGGAACTGGATAATGCTGATAACAAGGCAAATTTATTTAATTCTAAACTGAAGGAAGGAACAAGTGACGTGTTTGAACTCGAGATTGATGAAAGCACTTTTGACATAGAACTGGAAGCAGCAAAAGGATGTCCTGTCAATTGCATTCATATAATAGATATGGAAACCGGGGAGCAGTTGGTTTAACCTTTTTCTTAAAATACCAACCTAGAAACATCGTTAAAAATTATACCTATCCTCATGATATTTTCTAGTAAAGTGTTATTGTCATAGTTAGAAAACAAATTATAGTCCCTATTTCTAATCTTTGCTAAAACAAACCTGTATTTTGAGACGAATAAAGCAGCCGCTAATTTTAACTTAAAATTAGGCAACGATTTTATGTATTTTTCTCCACTCCAAAATAAGCCCTCAATTTCACTTACCTGACTTCTAGTAAAGTTCCTTAATTCCTGCGAATTTTCGTTCATATTGTTTATATTTATGTTGAATTTTTCAATATCCTCTTTTGATATGTTAATTTGGCTATTTCTTATATCCTTCCTGAAGTCTCTTAACAAATGTGCCAAGTCAGATGCTGATGCTACAGTTTTAGAAATCCCATTCATAGTTTTTGCATCAACATCTGGATCCAAAACTAAAATACCTATGTTCGCGAAACTACCACCTACATAGTAGGCATATTCCAATAACCATTTTTTTGTAACAATTCTAGGTCTTTTCAGCTCAAATTCAAATGCCGTCAAGTAAGTATCTAGAACATACTTTTTCATCTTGTAGGCTACTTTACTATCCAATTTCTTCATCAAAAGAATGCAAGTTTCATATTCATTCAGATTTTTAGCAATCTTCTTATCTGAGAAAATATTTTCAATTGCCTTCTTTTCTTTTCTTAAAAATTTTAGTTTTTGTCTTTTAGTAAGATAGCCTTGATCTAAAGCGTCATCAATCCACCTCAGAAAATAATAAACTAAAAAAGCCATTTTTTGCATTCTTTTAGCTACAAGGTTTTTTGCCAAAATATAGGCAAGTTTATTTTCCTTTTTTGAAGTTTCTTTTGCCCTTTTTAAAATTATATCTTCCATTTGCATAATATCAAATATTAATCAATTTATTGTTAAATAAAAGTAATTTGAATAATCGGTGTTATGGTGAAAGCTTTAATAAACAATATCGCTAGAGAATTGCATGTCAAGCCGTTAAAAATGCTGTTCCTTCTAATCTTGACGCTTGATATTATAGTCGGAATTTTCGACTTTCGTCTTATGTTAAAACTGACGCTTTTAGCTATCATTGGTTGTATTTTTACATACGCTATTAACATACCTTTAAAAAAGTTGTTTAAAACCAAAAGGCCTCAAATGGATAAATATCAGGACATGGAATACGGATTTCCTTCCTTTCACACCCAAACAGCATTTACGATAGCTACAATATATTCCTTCTATCTTAATTCACTTTTCTTCCCCACTTTTCTTTTTGCTACGTTTGTAGGTATTAGCCGACTGATGACAAAGGCCCATAAGTTTATAGATATATTTTTCGGCAGTATATTGGGTGTGTTAGTTGGCACAATCGTACTCCTAATGTAAAAGGATTTTGAAGACATATGTTAAATTTGAGAAAAATTTTCTACATGTTATACCCAGTCCATATTCCAAGGAATTTTCTGCAATATTTTATAAGTGTTATTATTTTTTATACAATCTTTGGTGAAATTTCTATAGGAAAAGCTATTTTGGGGAGCATTGCTTTCATATTTTCCTATCAGTTTGCCTATGCATTGAATGATTTGGTTGATTATAAGTACGATATTAAAGATAAGCGGCTTGTTAACAAGAAGCAAGCACTAAATTATCCGTTGCATAGTGGAATAGTAAAAAGTAAAGAATTATTAAAATTTTCAATCATAGTTTTCTTAATAGGTATCCTTTTGGCATCATTGGTTAATCCAATATTTTTGTTGACACAATTATCATTATTCATTTTCATCTTCTTGCATTCTAATCCATTCTTTCGAATAAAATCTGTCAATCTGTTTCTTTACTTTAATATGATAATAATTCAATTCATAAAATTCTCCCTAGGATGGTTTAGCCAAATAGCATCTTTAGAAAGTTTCCCATACTGGCTAATTTTATTGTTTTCACTGGTTTATGTGACAGCCTATCGCTACTACAAATCCCATTTTTTAACAAATCTAAAAATTTCAAATACGATAGATTTTCTCCTCATTTCGGCCCTTTTAACATCTTACATATTTTCTATAATTTTGTATGATATGATATTCTCGTTAATTTTCACTACTATAATTAGTCTGATTTTGTATTTTTTCTATTTCGAACGTTTAAACAGTTTAAAGGAAAAAATGCAGAAGGGTATTTCTGTTATAGAATTATTTTATCTGATACTTGCATTCTCACTCATTTTAACGCGATTAAATCCGACTATTTTCCATATCAACTATGTTTTGATTGGAGCATTAGAAAGTAATCCTATAATTTATTTCATCAAAAATCTTTTTGTCTGACAAATTTATTCATAGTTAAATTCATTGAAATTTAAATGATTTTATGAAGATTAAACTCTCCGCAACTTTTGAAGGTAAATGTTCTATCTGTGGTAAAAAATCTGTTGTATTTACAGCTGGTGATGAAGATACGCATAATGCGGTTACTGTATGCAAATCATGTGCCGATAACTTTGGCGATAAGCCGACTGCAGAAATGGTTGAAGAA
>CAYIDG010000019.1:0-9211 GCA_964362055.1 uncultured archaeon
TTATCGAAAATAATTGTTTCTATGATAAGAATCGGCAAGGTTAAAATTACAGGTAGAATTGTGAATAGAAGATTAAATAATCATATAGTTAAAGTATTGGAGCCGATACGTAAATTAACTTTAGAAGAGGCTAATAAAGAAATAAGAAAAGTATTGCGCAAATAATGTTCAATTGTTTGTGTGGTTGAGTGTTAGGGGAATACTTGCAGTTTGAATGAGAGATTTATAACAATTTGATTCAATCCTGATAATTTTCAGCTTCTGACCATCTGTATTCGAAAAGATCTTGCATAGACTGCTTAATTTCACTGACTTCTTTAAGAATTCCATCTTTATTCCCAAGGTCTTTTATACTAGAACCTAAAGACCAACATTTTCCCCCGCAAATCAAATAACGCTCATGAATTTTCTTATTTAGTTTTATTTCAATTTTAATGCCAGTTTCTTTTTCGAAATTTTTTCTATATAATTTCAATTTATCATTTTCATAAAGATTTGTTGTCAGTAACTTTAAGGTAATTTTTTTATTTTTCAATACAGAAAATGGGTATAATGTGTTTGGTGAAACGTGAGCGTCACAAAGAAATATTTCACCACTTTGCATTTCAGATATAAGAAATTCTTCAAAATGTTTTATTGCTGTGAAATTTTCACCTGCTTTGAAGATATAAACTGGTGATTTTCCAATATTACCAAGAAAATTTTGTATTGTCTTCAAACCCCAAGACAATAATGATAAAATATTATTATCTTCTTGTATAGATTGTCGTTTAGCTGCATACAAAGCCTTTCGAAAATTATCTTTTCTTCTACCTATTGCAACAAAGAGATTTTGGCAGTCTTTGTAACTAGCTTTTTCACGGTATTTATCCAAAATATAAATGCAAAGAAGTAACACTTCTGTGTCAGAAAGTTTGTCATCAATTAAAAGTTTATTATGATATTCGTGGAATAAACCGCTTATAGTTTGGGATTTTTTGATTTTGTCGAAAATATCAATTAAATTAAATTCCTCATCAATTACCACTTATACCAACTCTCACTTTTTTGTTTTTAACATATTATCTAATATTTCAGAAATTCTTGGGTAAACAATACGGTATTTTCTGCTTGGTAGTCTTTCTACGAAACCTTTGTTTATTAAGTCAGTTACTGTGGGTGATATGGAAGTCATAGGTTTTCCAACTTCTTTGCCCAACTCTGATATGCTAAGACTATTGTCTTGTATTATCCCAAGCTCCGATGCGAAATATTTTCCTATCAAAACAGCGGATATCCTTACCCAATCAGTTAAACTAGCATAATCTTGGAATATTATTTTCCCTGTTTCGCTCTCTAATAAAAATATTTTTTTGGCTTTATCCACAAGTTGTTGATAACTTTTCCTTATTTCGTCTTTTGTTACAAGAAGTTCTTTTAAAATTTCTTTCTCATCCGACATTGCTATCGCTTAATTCTATGTACAATTAATTATTTAAACTTACACTTTTTACAAATTTTACATAGTTTACATTTTTCTCATAGTTTGCTTCAGTTATTTGTACTCAGAAACTTATAAAGTCTTTTGTTCCGAGAATATGCAATAAAAATATTATGAAAAGTTTTTGCTTCACATTATACAACTAATTGCATTCTTTTATTTTTGTTAATAGGATTTTTACGAATTCTGGTGTATCAGCATTATTTGCTATGAATCTAGCAACAATTTCTTTATTTCTTTCACTTTTTAATCCATATAGTTGCCTAGCCTCACTCTCTAGTTTAGAATAATCCGCTACATTCTTTTTCAATTCCATTTCGTAATTTTCCTCAAATATTGCAAATCTTTCTGATATTATTGTCTGTGGATAAGAGGTTTCTACCCCAGATAATAATTTTGTTAATTTTTTATTTGTAATTTCTTCTTCCTTTTTTGGTTTATCTCCATCAAAAATTACATATATCGGGTATTTTAGATTTTTGAAAATTAAATAGAATTTTTCTATGTTTGTCTTGCCATTAACATTAATGATTTCAATATTGTTTTTTTCAAAATCATATCCTGCATTTTCTGCATATGTTGCCAAGGACCACTTTTCGGTTTGCCCTTCAACTAAAACTATCTTTTTGGCAAAAAATCCTTTATTAGTCTCGGAATTTGAGATATTTTTGAGAAAAAGCTTAATCGACTCAATTGTTGCGCTTTCCATTTGAGTTTGGACCTTCCACTCATTCAAAAATTGTCTATCATCTATTTGAAAAATTTCTGTACAATATCCAGTGATATCTTTTATCTTTCTTACAGTGCATATGTTTGAAAAGTATTCTATATCAATAAATTCTTGTGAGTGCGTCGAGTAAATTACTTGGGATCCATTCTTAGTAAGTGATAAAAAAATGTTGAAAAGATCGGCTCTTCCCTGAGGACTCAAATATAGCTCTGGTTCTTCGATAAGAAAAATCGTAGATTCTGGAAATAATTTTGCATAAGTTCTCAATAAAGATATAAATATAAGATTTTTCATGCCTTCGCCCATTTGGTCAATATTCTTGACTTTTTCATTTTCTTTTGGAATTATTTCTATTGTTTTATAGTAATTTTTGGGATTGAATGCTTTGAATCCTATTTCAACATCATGCTCAGTTGGTAAGATATGCTCTTTAAATATGTCTTTGAGGGTTTTCTCGAATTCTTTGAACTTATCAGTCGCCAGAGTTAATTTAACAGATTCGAATTTGGAATTCAATTCATCATATTTTTCTTTAGGGAAAATCCTATTGAATTGCTTTATAACTTTGCCTAACAGATACCACTCTGAATTAGTTTGTAAATGATGTTCAAATTCTCGTGAGGAAGGGACGTATATGGCAGAAAATTGTTCCCTAGATTCATTTTTTAACCTCCATTTCTGCGGCGCCTTTGTTTTTTGATCAATTGCTTTAAATTCTGCATCAAAGGAATTATTTGAGGGGTTATACACAGTCTTAAACAAAATGCCATTACAATCTGCATCATAAGATTTGAATGTTGTATCAAAATAAATCTCAATTTTGATATTATTTGAATAATCCTCATTGTAGAAATCCTTCTTCGTAAGAGAATGGTACATTGGGTATCTTTCCCCAAGAACAAGATTAAGTATTTTTAATATATTGCTTTTTCCAGCGCTATTAGTGCCAATTAAACCAAAAAGTGGTTTAGTGTCTATTTCTATGTGTTTTATAGACCTAAAATTTTCAATAATTATTTTATTAATTCGCATGATAAACCCTATTTTATTAAATAGCAAATTAAAATTAAGTACAATGACAAAAAAACTAACGAGACCGTGCAACTGCAATCTTTCGGATGCATCTATCAGGGTTTTTCAAAACATCATGTTCCCAAAAGCGCAGGACTTTCCAGCCTTGATTTTTAAGCTCTTTCGTGTATGATATGTCTCTCAACATGTTCCTCTTTATCTTAGTCTGCCAGTAATTTTTTGGGGGCTTCTTGCCCAATTTCTTCCAATTATACCCATGCCAAAAGTCACCATCGATGAATATTGCAATTTTCTTGGAAACATATGCGACATCAGGCTTGCCAATGATTTTATAATGCAGCCTGTACCCCCTCAAGCCATTCTCATTCAGTAGCTTCCTTAGCAGTATTTCAACTGAGGTATTTTTGGACCTTATCTTGCCCATGATCCTGCTTCTAGTTTTCTTGTCGAACTTGTCCATGTCGCAACTTCCTTTTTCTTCCCAATTCCCTTAAGGTCCTCCATAATTTTCCTAGCGATTGCCTCAGCTAGGTTTACAGGGACTGCATTGCCAACCATCTTGTAGCCATCTGCAACATCATTATAATAAAAAATGAAATCGTCTGGGAACGATTGTATCCTTGCGCATTCTCTCACTGAGAGCCTTTTGTAGAGATGCTCCTCGCCTTTCACAAATTCCCTTTTATTCATGGCAATGAATTTCATTTTTGGCGCTTGCGGGTGGATAGGTGCATGCCTTCCCCCTGCTTGGATTGTAAATGACTGCTCATCCCACCCCTTTACCCTGTTCCTTGACATGTAGATTGTTGAGAACCCGCCGTTCATGTATTCATGGTTTGGCACTTTCAGTTTCCCATTTGCTTTGTTCTTTTCACTTGCAGGCTTTGCCTCTGGCAAGTCCCCAATGGCTTCCCTTAATGTCACCCATTTCCCACGACCTTTTGGGAACTCAAACCTCTTCCTTAATTTCTTGTTGTAGCCGACAATGATTACCCTTTTCCTCTCCTGCGGGACACCGTAATACCTAGCATCCATTAGCATAAAGGATACCACATACCCTATGTCCCAAAATCTCTTTATTATTTTCATGAACTCTGGCTTATGTTTCGGCGAAAGTATACCAGGGACATTCTCGGCTAAAAAGAACAGTGGCTGCTTTTTCTCAATCAAGCCCACATAATCCCAAAAAAGCTTTCCCCTTGGGTCATTGATGCCTTTCATGCTCCCAGCCAAGCTCCAGCTTTGGCATGGTGGTCCCCCAACAAAGCCCACAACATCTGGGATATCATCAGGCTTGATGTTTATGATAGACCTTTTATCAATCTTGATGCCATGGTTTCTCTCAAATGTCTCCCAGCACCCATTCCAATTGTCATTGGCAAAGACTAGCTCAAACCCTACCCTTGTAAACCCAAGATCCAATCCACCCGCACCAGAAAAGAATGACGCAATTTTCATTTTACCACCAGCTTAACTAATACAGCATCTGCAAGCTTAGCAGGGTTGTCAGGCTCCCTGATCTTAACATTCTTAATTGTGGCATTTCTCAATGAGCTCACTTGCTCCCTATCAGCTTTTGCAAAGCTTTCAAACTTGGATTTCCTCATAAGTGAAAATACTGTCAGCTTATCATTTAAATCATATTGGAACAATTCGGGGAAAACTGTAATTGGGTTTTTGATTGTCCACATCCCCCTTATCCTCAAGTTAGTGATGCCAAGTGGGTCAACCTTATTCACTCTACCAAGCTCGTTTGTCTTAGAAAGCTCCACATCTAATTTTTTCAGCCCATTGACTACAGTATCCCTTATCCTCTCATAAATTTCCCTGCTGGCAGCATAGCAGTCGCCATATACAAAGACTAGCACTTTCAGATTGTTCTTGTCAACTAGCCCAACTGCATAAGCAATGTCCTTTTCCCTCCAGTCCTCGCAGTCCCTGCAGGCTGCAGTTATCATTGGGCTGTCAGAATATAATTTGGCTTTAGGGTAAGAGCTGTTTAAAGCAAGGTCTGACGGTCTGACACCATCTATTTTCTTAATTTCCACTGCGTCACTGCCTTTGATGATTATATCAGGTGGATTGTTCTGATTGCCTAGATAAGAGAATGTGTCAGAATAAATTTTAATTTTTTTCGATCTGTCAGTTATTTTATAACTATTGCAGAAACTATCCTTTATAAAAAACTCTAAAGCCTCACCTATTGAATTTGCCCGATTTGTTGCAGCAGGGTTTGTTTTTGGTATGCCCAAAACTTTTGACATGTCATTATCGGCATGATTTGCTATGTTCTTAATTAACCCTAAAATGTTTGCCATGTCGATCATAAGATTACTCTGACTAAACAAACTGAAATATGTTACTGTTTTAGGTAGGAAGCCCTCAATTACAATTCTTTAACTATCAATTCTCTTATTGAATGTAATTTCGAATGGAAACTATAGAGTGCTTTTATTTCGCTCGGTTTCAAGTCTATAGGTAAGAAATGCAAATTTTCATCTCTTTTATCTTTAAACAAAGCTGTTCTATTATCAAAATCTTTCCTATCCTCAAATTGTTTTCTTAGATTCCTATCGAAATATTTGTTGTAAAGTCTACTGATTATTTCAATCAAATGACCTTCTGTAATAAAATAAAGGCTCTCTTCTTTCAATATAGTTTTGTCAAGTGTACGCTTGTGTTGATTCGCATATTCTTTTGTGGGTGTTGGGACGAACTTATTCCACCAATCATTTTCATCGGATAACGTTTTATCTACAATTATTCTTAGGTCGTCGAGAATTTCACCTAAAAGATTTTTTATATCTGGATCAAAATAGCCCATTCTTTCTGATAAGTATTTATTAGCAAATTTTGAATTGTGGGTCCAAATGTTAAAAATAATCTGTTTAGCTGCATCTAGTCTTCCGCCTTCATTACTGGTGGATTTTAAGAGTTTTTTTATGTTTCCTAGATTATCTGCAACAAAATCTAAAATGCCTTCTTTGGTTGAAGTTTTGTCAAGATCGCTTAATTGTATTTCGCTTGACTTAATAAATTGCAATAGCTCATTAAATACTCTCATAGAAACATTGAACCCATTATTAGACATGAAAAATATATCAAACCATTCTTTATCCAAAACAGATTCTAAAAATGAGTAGAATCTTCTGATGTTTTGAGAGGCATTTTTAATTGTCTCTGAGTTATTATTTTTCCACAACGTGGATTTTTTTACTTTAAGATCATCTGGGTTAGATAAAATATTTAAATCGGAAAGTGTTTTACATAGATTTCCCAAGCCTAGAGGATATTTGCTAGATATGTTACCTTTGGGATTACTGGGTATGTAGACTTTACTAAAAAATGCGTTATGACCATAGTCAAAATTCAATTCTTTAATAGTGTTAGATGCATTGGCTTTGATATCATCAGGCTCAGTTAACGAATACAGATCCCATAAAACATCTGTATTAACTGGGGTTTGTTTTGTATTTATGCTAAGGAAAGTTTCTGCCTCCTCATTTGCAACAGGCATAATTCCTACTGCAATCAAGTTTTTCTTTTTCATATGAAATTTTTCTTTTGCTTTGAGGAAACCATACAATCTATGATGACCGTCTAAAATCTTAATTGATGCGTATTTTTTAGGAATAAATATGTTGACTAAACATGCAGATCCATCTACATTCGGAGTAAATCTTATGTTTTCAATTTTGGGTTCTTTTTCGAACACTATAATTATATTATTTCGGAAAAACCCATCTTTACCACTTAAGAAATTTTCTCCGATATCTTTTATTTTACGTTCATTTAACATTCTCTGATAAGTCTTAAAGGTTTTTTTATTTAGGTTCTCTGGTTGTGATAATTCTCTTCTATATACGTATGCCAATTTCAGTAATTTCTCAGGTGTTATCGGAAACAAATACATGTAACCCCTAGCTTCCCCAGAAAGATCTATTCTAAAGGAAGAATAACAGTAATCATCTTCATCACCATCGGAAAATCTTAAATCGATTTTATCGCTTAATTCCCTTAAAATAGTGTATTTTGTAAAAGATCCTATGATATTTGCTAATTTGTTATTCAGATTGACATATTTTGAGCCCCAAATGGTTATTTTATATTTAGATGCCATTTCAAATGCTTTATCATCATAATCAATGTCTTCCAATGCTAAAATGAAATTTAAATTTGAAACAGAATTTATTTCAATTTCTTCAACTGTAGAATAGTCGCCATCTTTATCTCTTTTATGCAAATATAATTTGCCATTTCGATAAATTTCCGATTCTATGTCAGTCTTTATGTCATTAAAGTCTTTTATTTTTTCCCTGATATCTTTAAAGTCTGGATCCTGTTTTGATGTTGCTTCGACTATTAAAAAATTGTTGTCCTTTTTATAATCTGTATAAACTGCTATAGCATCAATTTGTCTATTTGCAATTTTGAACGATGGTCCGCCGTCTACATAATCAAACTGGCATATCTTAAAAAATCGATTGATTTTCTTTTCAAAACGTCTCCATTTAATTTTTCCAGATTTAGGCACTAACCCACCAATAGTATGTTCTTTTTTTAAGGATCTAAAGCTTTCTATATATTATGTTTGTATTCTTCCCTTATCGCAAAACGGGCATGAAAGCTCTTCGTAACTACAGCGTATGTTTTATTCATCCGCCACGATTAGATTGATCGCTTTAATGCAATATGAAGTTAAGTGATTTAATTTGCCAGAAAACAAAGTCTAAGCAATGACTAAACTGAAAATCGGCAGACTGATGGCTGCAATAGTTATCTGCCAACTTGCTGGAGTTATAGGCTCTATTTTTACAGTACAATCAATCCCATCTTGGTATGCAACATTAGTAAAACCTAGTTTTGCTCCGCCAAATTGGCTTTTCGGTCCTGTATGGCTGACTCTATACATGCTGATGGGAATTTCTCTGTATCTGGTCTGGGGGAAAGGCTTCGAGAAAAAGGAAAATAAAACTGCCCTGTATATTTTTGCAACACAACTTGCATTGAATGCCCTGTGGTCAGTTGTCTTCTTCGGATTAAAATCAACACTATACGGGCTGGTAATAATAATTGTTCTGTGGGTTGCCATAGCTGCGACAATAATTTCATTTTACAAAATTTCTAAAAAGGCTGCTTGGTTGCTTGTTCCGTATATTGCATGGGTGAGCATCGCTATGATATTGAATTTCTATATTTGGAATATTAACTAAAAAATTAGTGGAAGAAACTTATAAAGTCTCACTCCTTAAACTTCCAACAGCCCTTCTCATGACACTCCTGGATTTTGCCTACACTCATCAGGAAGCTTCTGACTATCTCAGGTCCCATGAACTTGAACTTCTCCTTGAAAACCCCATGTACATTCCTGTCCTTTACGTCTATTGTGTCCAGCCATTTTTTGAAAGACCCCAATTCCTTCTTTAGCTGGATAAAGACATTCGCATTGTATATGGCAGAATTTATTTTCAAACGATTGCGTATTATTGATTTGTCATTTAGAAGCCTTTTCACATCCCTTTCTGTGTAGTTTGCTACTTTTGAGATTGAGAAATTTTCGAATGTCCTCCTGAAGGCCTGCCTTTTGAGCAGAATTGTGCGCCAACTCAGACCAGCCTGAAAAGTTTCCAATGTTAGACGCTCGAAGTATTGGTCGTCGTTTTTTAAGGGTACACCCCATTCTTTGTCGTGATACCTTTCCATCAATGGATCACCAGTGCCCCAGCAACGCTGCTTATTGGTCATAATTTAAATCGTTATCGGAACTTTAAACTCTCACTTTCTATAAACTTTCTTCCTATGTTCAAAAGTATGGAAAATTATTGCACTACCCTTTTCTTCATATATCAGCCTAAACTTCCCAATTCGCTCACTACGCAATCCTGACAATCCGTACATCAGAGGCTTGCCTAACACAGGTTTTTCGATAACTTTCTGTATGGTTTTGTCAACTCTCAATTTCAAGTCCC
>CAYIDG010000020.1:0-9036 GCA_964362055.1 uncultured archaeon
GTTAAAATTGACATAGGCGTTCAAGTCAACGGCTGCCCATGGGACAGGGCTTTTACAGTTTGCATAGGAAAGAGCTCACATCCATTGATAGAGGCTTCAGAAAGGGCGTTGGAAGAAGCTTTGAAAATAATGAAAGCCGGAACCAAGGTTTTTGAGATATCAGAAGTAACGGAAAATACTGTTAATAGTTTAGGTTTTAACGTAGTAAGAAATCTGTCAGGTCATGGCATAACTCAATACCACCAGCATGCCCCTCCTATGATACCCAACAGCAGGAATACTATACAAGATGAATTGGAGTCTGGGAAAGTTTACGCAATGGAGGTATTCACAACAAACGGCAGCGGTGTTGTAATAGAATCATCGCCGACAGGTATTTTCAAATATCATGAAGACAAACCTGTTAGATTATGGGAAGCTAGGAAAATATTGGATATTGCTAAAAAGGATTTTGACCAATTGCCGTTCTGCAAGAGATGGATTAAGGGTATATCACCATTGAAGCTTGATATGGCATTAAAACAACTGGCAGAAGCATCAGCAATCGAAACATATCCTCCATTGAAAGAACAGTCAAATGGGTTAGTGGCGCAAACTGAAGAAACTGTTATAATAGAATAAATCTAAAGATTCGGAATTAAGAAGGGCACGCGTTTTTTATACCGAATGTATTCTTTGCCAAACCTGGCTTCTAGTTCCTTCTCTTCAAAAAGTTTTAAATAGACAAGATAAGAAAGCGGGATTACTAATACAATTCCGATAAAGGAAAGCGAATTAAGAATCACACACAGTCCAATGACATAAATAATAACTCCCGTCACCATTGGATTTCTCGAATATGCGAATGGACCATTTGTGACTAATTTTTGCGTTGGAATTAAGGGAGATGGCGTACCCTTACCAATCCTGAAAAAGATTATTACAATCCACAGAAACAATATCATCCCAGAAGCAAAAAGTAATGCGCCTGCAAGGACGTTAAAAGGATATGGCAAAATCTGAGGCAAAATAACTATATCATCAATCTTTTTCGATATAACTAATGATAAGCCTGGAATGAAAATGAAAAAGAAAAAAGGGATCCCAATTACCAAGAGCAAGAGCTTTTGTGATTGACTATATTTTTTCCTTTGCCATTCAATATATTTTTTAATCATTCACCATCAATAGATTTGTTTAAACAGCGACAGCATTCTCAGGCCTCTTCCCCTTCTCCAGTATCTGCTCCTTTACCGTTATCTCGTCAGTTACCGCCTTCAGCACAGGGCCAAACGTATACCCCAGATTAGTTCTGCTTACCATCCTCGGAACATCAAAATCTATCGTCAGTATGGTAGCATCATTCGCCTTCACACTGAACGGCCTTACAATCTTCAAAACATTGCTCGGTATATGCATCGGATACGTCGTGTTGTAAACCTGAAAGCCAGGGCTGTCTATCTTGATGTTGGCGCTTGAAATATGTAGCCTGATTTGCGTATAGTTGCCAGGCACCAATTCCTTCACCCCTATCACAGCTATTTTATCGGTATACTCCAGCAAGTCTATTGTCTTCTCCCCCTCGAATATGGTGGTCCAGCCTGGCGCAACAATACTTTTGTTCTCTATGGGATCTGTTTTATCATGAACCTGCACGCTCTTTATGGTTATAAATAATTCTGTAGCATCCCCCAAACCAACAGTAGCCAATTTCTGTCTGACATCTTTCAATGCAACCACCAATTCCCCTTTTGGCGTTTGGGGCTGCTCTGCTTCAGGCGTTAGCTCCGGTTCTACTACAGGCGCTGCCCTTGGCGGTGCTGGAATTTCCCTCTCAACCGCAGGCTTATACTGCGTAGAATAGACTGCAACAATAACAACCAAAGCAACAATTCCCAAAAAGAATCCAATCTTGCTGAAATCCCTTTGTGAATATCTCCCCCAATAGTCGTTCCAATGTTTCGCCATTATACTATAGTAGAAGCCATAGATTAAATCTTTTTAAAGTCGAAATACCAACTATTGATTCAAAAGGTTGATAAAATGGGTTATTCTCAACAGAATAGCAAGGGCACTACATATTTTTTGCATTCAAGAGAGGGAAGAGGTGGGGCTAAATTGTATTTCTTTTCCAAAGATCCTAACGATTCAATAGATTTGCCCGATACAATGACCGTCATAGAAGGTCCGACGACGATGCTGATGGTGAAGAAAAAACAATAATTTTGCTAATAAATTTTTGCAAAATCAATCGTTTCTATAAGTTTTTTATAGGCAAGCTTTTTATAAACTGAAATCAAATTGTTTTTGGTGTTTCTGTGGAAAATAGATATAATGACGACGTCACCGTCGAGAAGCAGAGGGAAGAATCTCAATTGGAAACAGTCCGATTGCATCTTGGGACAACCCTAGAATACAGGCCCCAGCCTGCTGTCATGGACACGGTTTGATATTTTATTTAAATTCCAAAATCAAAATAGATTTGTGCATTCTGTTTGTGATTCCTGCAAGCTGCCGGTAAAGAAAGCCGGCAAATTATACAAGAATGGGTATTTCTATCTTTGCAAGAGCTGCAGGGCAAAGCGCAGAAGATAATTATTTATGAATGGCGATGAATGCCTTTATGGAATTTGCCAGCAGATAACCGCAATTCGTGCACTTGCCCTCGGTAGCTGTGATGATGCGCTTCAAAATTAATCTGCTGCACTTAGGACACTTCAATTTGTTGGGTAGCCTCACTTGATGAAGGAGTGTTTTAGTATTTAAATCGAATTTGTTAGTCGAAAATATATTTTAAACCCCATATTCACTTGAACACAAACCCAGTTTCCTCGGACCACAACAGCAAATCCAGCTCGCCAATCGGTATTCCAACATCTTCTGCAAATTTTTTAATATTAATCTATATTTCCAAATATTTCTTCTTGTTCAAACTCTTAGGCATGTCTTCAATCACACCATATCTTTTCAGGTTTTTTATAATATGGACGTCCAAAATCGCCAAGCCGTTGCCGATTCCTATATTCCTCAAGAAATGGCTCGACTCTTTCATCCCCATTCCATTGATATTTTCTGCCAGCCACTCCCTCAACTTATAAGGATCTTCAGAGGAATCAACCAATTTCTTCATATTTAGCCTGTTGCCGTCAGAGAACATCTTTCTGGCTTCTACAATATAGTTACTCTTGTTCTCGTTGAACCTGACTGCATTCAAAAAAGGTTTAATTTGGTCTTTTCCCCCACTATATAATAAGTTATTTTTCACCAATGCCTGCACCGCATTCCAGCATGTCGTTGCTTTTGACTGGGGAGTACATAGACAAAATGCGAGTTCCGCGAAAATTATTTCATCTTCCATGTCTTTTATTTTTCTGAACTCATCCAAGCGTTTCTTTATTTCAGTCTTCTTTACCTCATACTTTTTTAGCAAATCGCTTATCATAAAAATCCTTCAATGCAAATATTTTTTCTCTCAAGTAAATTACATGCTGTTTAAATATCGCGCTATATATTAAAAGAGTTAAGCCTATTGATTCTGTAAGAATTTCAAAAAGCCCTAGCGTAATTTTAATTCCGGTTACTGGCGCGAAATTGTAAGTCACTAGCGGCCAAAGCCAAGGTACTAAATTCCTCATGTCTTCCACCAAATGCAGGTAAGTGCCAAATAGGACAGCCAGCGCAAAATCCTTTCTCCTGGTTAGCGCATAAACAACCAAACTTGCTAGCGGACCGAAGAACAAATTATGTGCAAACAATCTCGAATACTGCGACAAACCAACCAATACCAACCCCTTATCGATTAAATCCGGCAGAATGGCACTTGCGCCAACGATAAAAGGCGACAGGTAAAGCAGCGAGCCTAAAAACACAGAAATGCCTATGTGCCCTAAGAATAACATTTTAATCAATATTAATTTCATCCAGTAAGCTTAATTTCCACATGCAACCCTTGAGGTATGTTTACCCTCATTATCTGTCTTAATGCCCTGTCGTCTGCCTGAACTTCTATCAATCTCTTGTGTATCCTCATCTCCCACTTGTCATAGGTTGCGTTACCATGACCTGTGCCATCCCCGCAAGGAGTTTTCAATGTTACTACTTTCAAAATTTTTGTTGGTAAAGGAATCGGGCCTCTATAATCCACACCAAACTTTTTCGCAACATCTCTAATTTCGCTGCAAATTGCGTCCAATTCTTTTACATTTTTTCCAGACAACTTTATTTTAGCCGCTTGCATCATTTCACCTCTTTCTTGCCTTGCATACTATCACTTTATTAAAAATATTGTATTTAAATGCTTTATCTAAACTAAAAATTCAAAATATTTTTATAATTTTCAAATCTCCTTTCTATATCTTCAGCATTTAATTTAAGAAATCGTGTAATACCAAAATCTTCTACAGCAAAAGACCCCATTACATTTCCGTATATAACCGCATCTTTCAAAGTTGACAAATTTAAATTACCTTGTCTTGCTATATGTCCGAGAAAACCACCGGCAAATGAATCTCCAGCACCAGTAGGATCCACTATTTCTTCTAGGGGATACCCAGGAACTGGAAATACAATGTCTTCTGTGAACAGCATCGAGCCATGTTCGCCCTTTTTAATTATGACAAACTTCGGCCCCATCTCCAACAATTTCCTGCCGCATTTTATCAATCCAGGAGCATTTACAATCATCCTTGCCTCGTCATCGTTTAATATCACGCAGTCAACGTTCTTTATCATTTCAATCACGCCGTTTTTACTACTTTTGATCCAGAACTCTATGGTGTCGCATGCAGTTAATTTCGGCTTGTCGAATTGCCGCAAAACTTCGATGTTCTTCATAGGGTCGTTATTGCCGACATAAACATATTCAGCTTTCCTATATTCCTCCGGCACCTCCGGTTCGAATTTTTCCATTATATTTAATTCCGTTTTGTTTGAAACCCTCTTGCTCAAGTCATAATCGAACGTGGAATCATAGTGGAAAGTTTTGCCATCCAATACTTTTAGTCCGGTCGTATCTAAATTGCTTAGAAGTATTTTCCTATATTCTTCTGGGAAATCATTGCCAACTGCTGAGATTAGACTTGTTTGATAGAAAAATTTTGAGGACAATGCACAATAAGTTGCAGACCCGCCTAGAATCCTTTCGGCAATTTTAAACGGAGTCCTTGTCGTATCCAGTGCAACAGTGCCGAATACTACAATCATTAAACGATTACGGAGAGATATTTATTTAGCTTTAACTGTCGATTAAAATCCAAGATTCTCCTTCACAAATATCATTGTTATTCTTCCTGGCATCGCTTCTTTGTTGATGATTAGTAGTTTGTTCACCCCACTACCAACCCCATAGGCTTTTCTTGCCCGTTTGTCTTCCAACGGTAATACATATTCATAAATTCTCTTAATGCCTTCTTCCAAGTTCTTGACAATCTTTTGTATACCAGCGACGAAAATAACCTTCCCAGATCCAAATGCATATGCAGGCAACTGACTTCCGCTAGCCGATGCGATTAAAATCTTACCGTCTTCAGTAACTGCATGTGCGCTTCCAACCGCATATTCGGGAGCAGCTGACAATCTCCTAATTTCTGCAGGCTGTGTTTTCATGTCCATAGAGAAAAGTTTCTTGCGGGCAGAATGGAATCTCTCAGAGTCTTGTATTTCTTTTGAGATGCCTGTCGTGTCCAATGTCACGGAAGTCATGTTCATTACCTCAGCCCCATCTGGCAGAAGTCCTAGGACTTTTTTCTTTGCTTCTTCCCCATTTTCAGCAACCAGCGCATCTATCCCGTTGGCTTTCAAAGCCGAAATGGTACTTTCTATTTTTTGTTCACTTGCCAGTTGCGTCCATTGACTCATGCGTATCTCCTTGAACTTTAAAAGTGGAAGAGGTGAGAGGATTAGTTGTTCCTCTCCAATTCTTTGATCCTCTCAGCTACACCTTCAGCTTCCTTGTTTAGATAATCCTCATACTCTTTAAGCATCTCTATTTTCTCCTCTTTTGTAAAGAAATTTCTCATTCCAGATCCGCCGCACATTCTACATTACCCCCTTATTTTTATCGGACACAAATTATCGGATGTCCTATACATATATGTGGCTAGGCATATTTAAATATATCGGATGTCCTATATTTATTAGGCTGGTGAGATGGATGAAATATGGTTGCGATATGAGGGGCATGTTATCCTTTCAGATACTTTGGCTGTTGTCAAAAAAACCTATGCATGGCGAAGAATTGGCAGTGGCGATAGAAAAGAGGCGTGGAGAAAAACCAAAAGCCGGCACTATATACCCTGCATTAAAGGACCTGAAAGAGAAAAAACTGATTCAAGGGCAGAAGAAAGGCAAAATCATTAGATACTCGATTACGTCAGGAGGGACAAGGGCTGTTAAACACGCACGGGCATATTTTCTAAGATGCTTTAATGATATTTTTCAGTCATGAGTAAAAGATAAAAAATGAGTTCGCATGTAACTATTAATTTGCTCAAGAAACATCTATCCCGGCTTTCCTAAGTCTGGTAGAGATGGCACATCAGGCTTTGCAACTTCCGGCACTTCTGGCAATTTTGACTTTTCTCTCGATTCTATATCGGCAAGTGTGGAATTGACTTTAGAAGGGCCTGCAATTTCCTTTCCAACTTGAACCTTTTTACCCTCATGTACGCAACCTGAAAGAAACACTGTAACAACAACTGCAATTACCAACAAATAAAAAGCCTTCACTTCATTTCACCCTCCTGAACGACAGTAGGTTGTTCCTCTTCAATCGTTGGTATAGGTTCATTTGTTTCGGTTATTTCCTCTTCAACTATTTCTTCTTGACTCTCTTCCTGAACTTCTTGTGCTTCTTCCTGCTCTTGATATTCTTCCTCAACATCTTCTATCTCTTCCTGAATCTCCTCTATCTGCTCAACTTCGCCAGTACCCTCTTCAAATTGCTCCCCTTCTGTTTCTTGTATTTCCTCGCGACTATAGTAGAGTTCCCAATACGCATCCATCTTATTCCACATTGAATCGGCTTGTGAATAGGCTTGCTCTAGTTTGGCAATTGCATCATCTCTTTTGCCATCACCATATGATTTTTCTGCTTCAGCAACCAGACTTTTAATTTCATTATAGATAGAGTCTATTTCTGCCAGCTTGCTCTCGATTTCACCTTTCGATATCCCATATTTCCCCCAAGAATCCAGATAGTCAACATTGCTTATGTCAGCTTTAAATGAGCTTATCGATTCGCCCCCCTCCGAAATTGCAGCTTTAAGGTCATCGATTTGATTGACAACATCCCAACTATAATAGTAATCATAGTTGTAGGATTCTATAAGTCTGGCGGTTTCATCTAGTAAATTCCATGTTTTGTCATAATCCTTTGCATCAAATGTTTTCCTCGCTTCATTATATTTGCTCTCAATTAATTTCAAAGCGTCTTGTATACTAGGAATCTTGAATCCATACTTTTCCCAATCGCTCAGGTATTCTGTGTTTGTTAAATCTGCTTTAGAATTATCGATAGACTCTTTAATCCAGCTGAAATATTCTTCCAAATCTGCAATGAGCTGGTTTTCGTCAATCCTTTCTCTGTATAGAAGCTCTTCAAACTTCTGTATTTCCCCATCAAGCCTCTCGGATATTTCAAATACCTTCGAATAATCCTTTTCTTTAAAAACAGCTACAGCTTCGCCATGGAGGTTCTTAATATCATCAAACCACCCTCTTTCTTCATTGGTGTTATATCCTCCAGTTTCCAATTCAAATAAAACCTTTTCAACCTCTTTGGTCCAAGTGTCATACCATCCAAACATTTCCTTTATGCCTTTGATTGCCTGGTCTTCAAAACTCTTTTCCAATAGCACATTAAGCTCCCAATCAAATTGTTCATATATTACATCAGCCTTTGAGAAAAGTTCCTGCGCACTTTCGTAATTCAACCTTTCCAATTCAGCCTGACCATAAATGTATAATTGCTTTGCCGTATCCCAAAGGCTTTTCATTCTAGCTGTATCGTATCCTTGAGATTTCAAGTCATTCAAATAGGCCTCGATGTCTTTTTGGTTCTCAGCAAGCCAGTCAACATAGTACTTCAAATCAGAGGTTCTTACCTCATCCTCAAGGCTATGCTCGAAAGTATCATAGATGTCTTCAATCTGCTCAAGCATTCTCTCTACAGCATTATAATTCTTGGCATCGAATTGGGTTTTAACTCCGGAAATAAGGTGTTTGATGTCTTCCCATATATTTTCTTCGGCATCAATCACATACCCATTCGATTTTAAGTCAGCAAGATACGAATCGATTTCTGCGGCAAATTGTTCCAACTCTCTTATGTCATTCTCCAAGTCAAAAATGTCTATTCTTTCTGCAGCCAAAGCAATTGGAGAAAGTAGCATGAAGGAAACAAAAGACACTAAGAGATAGTCTTTTACAGAAGCGCCCATATAATAATTATTAAAATCTTTTTATTTAAAAGCCTTAAAAGGATATTTGTTGTATGACTAATCTCGAAACCATAGCAGTTATCTTAGGAATACTGGTTATTGCTGCAAGGCTACCTGCTGCCATTTGGCCTAAGAAGTTTATTTCTTTCTGTAAGCGTAAGTTTTCTAGAGGGTCTTCTATAAAAACTTTTGGGGCAATTGCTTTTCTAGTCGGCTTGATTTTTATTTATTATATTCGGAATGAAGTTTCTTTGATTCAATTGCTTGTCGGAGGATTTTCTCTGCTAATGCTGGTGATGGGAACGATAATTTTTGTAATGCCAAAGTTCCCATCAACTATTCTCAATATGCTGGAAAACAAGTTGTCATTAGTAAGAGCAATGGCTTTTATTGCTGTATCAATAGGACTTCTACTCGTTCAACTAGGTTTGGCTTAAAACAACTATTTCGCCTTAACTACCTAAGCCTTAGCCAGCATTGCATCATAATTAAAAATTTGGTTTTTTATACACTTCGAAACTAAATTTAATTATGAGAAACAAGGGGGTTTCCTCTTTAGTTTTAATTGTTATAACGATTATTCTAGGAACAGTTGTAGTTTCACAAACTCCACAATTTA
>CAYIDG010000021.1:0-8951 GCA_964362055.1 uncultured archaeon
AGTTGATGTAGGAAAGGATGACTATGGAAAGCAGGTGGAACAGCTGGAAAACGAAATTATCGAAAGGGTAGTGAAACCCATGTTGTAAAGTTTGGATTAATAAAGCCGTATTTATTGGAAGTATCAAATAAAATCTGGATATTTTGGAAAGCAGCTTTTCTATTCTTATGCTCTTCAGGTAAGTCAGCGCAAGCAGGATGTATCCAGCCAGATTTGTCAGGTAATAGATGTAATTGCCGCTTTTGATTGCAAATGTGTAGTTTGGATCTGTCACGTCAAACTGGCATACCGGGAAGCAGTACTGGAAATTAAAATAGCCGTAAATGTTGGCAATGGAAAGAATCACAAACCCCAAACTTATGGATGCCATTGCATAGAACAGAAACCTCTTCTCCCTTCTGCCTGTCAGTTTGTAGAGTTTGAACGAGAAGTACGTCAGCAGAATTCCGACCAGGGAGGCCAAAATATATGTCAATGAACTGAAGGCATAAAACCAGAGCGGTATCAATACTGCCATATATCATAAATCTAAAACGGCGAATTTAACCGTTTCTATTGTAGAACATCGTTCTGTACCTGGTTTTCACAAACCATCTATTATGTCAAATCCAATACAATTTTACGAGCTAATCTAGCGCGTCTGTCAACCTGTCATTTGGGGAAGCAGAAACCATTAGCCTCTCTCTTCCCCATTTTGACTTTCTTTCAAACTTTCAAGACCAAGCGGTTGTTTGTTTCATCCAACTCATCTATAAGATTTTTTGAATCTACGATAATTTCTATGGAACTGAAATTGCCGCTCACAGGCTGGTTTATGTAAGTCCTGGTGAATACCGCGCCTATAGGAATCTCGGGCATCTCATCCTCCCTAACTATCCCGCCATCAGCTCTTATCACCACCGTAGTATTTTTAGAATCAACAATTCCTATGTTCTGTATGGCAATCACTGCATTGATGTAGTAGTTCTCCTTGAACAGGCGCTTGTCGGCAATCTTCATCACAGTAGAATTGGATGCTATATAAAGATCCGGCTTTGGCTGTATTTTATAAGCGCCAAGCAAATCCCCTACCTCCGGTTTTGTAATTTTTATTACTTCTTTGGACGGAATCTTCAAGGTCGGGTTCATGATGCTGTCCTCTGCGTCGTTGTGGCTTAATCCCAAAGAATGCCCTACTTCATGCATCGCCAAATTGGTAATGTCAAAATCCGTAAGCTCTCTGCCGTCCACGTCATTCAACAGCTGAATCTCTGCTTTTGTCAGAATTTTGAAATTGGTCTGGTTGAAGAATTTAATGTCTGTGTTGCCTGCAGCATCCAAAGAATCGGATTTCAGTTTTTTAACCCATTCCACAGTTATATCGGCATCCCTGCTGTTTGTCAGTACAAATGAAATCATGCCACTGGTTGCATCCTTCCACATGTCCAAGGCAAGCTTGACATCCAAAAGGTAAGAGTCTTTACTGGCGGTTCTCGAGTCTATGAATACAGTAAGCGGCATGTGGTTCCATCTCAGGTTCGGGAATTCCAATGGCGATGTGGGTATGACTTCCGCTTTGAGCCTTTCTTGTTTGAGCTCTGGGGTGAACTGCACTGGGACGAATTGCGGCAGGAAATATATCATTATCCCAATTAAAACCAGAAGTACAACCAGTTTGAGGACCATACTTAATGTTTTTATTCTAACAAAATAATGTTTGTAGATAGGAGGTTGATTGATATAGCAAAGAAACCATTCGGCGGTTATAGCATAAGCTTCAAGAAGGTTGCTGATGTGCCTCTTGGCAAGGTATTCGGATCTGGCAACTTGGCGCCATCGGAGATGACAAAAAAACTCTGGATCTTCGTAAAGAGCCATAAATTGGCTGGCAAGTAACTAGGCAACTTCATCCAGTATCTCTACACTTCCCTTGACGCCAGCTTTGAACTTTTTTTCAGAGTCTTCAAAATCCCTCAGCAAGGCCCGGTAGTGCATTGGGACTGTTATTTCTGCCTTGATTGAATTAGCAGCCTGTATAGATTCGTCAACATCCATGGTGTATGTCCCTCCTATGGGCAGTAAAGCCACATCAACCTTCCCCAAATTTTTCATTTCAGGTATGAAGTCGGTATCTCCTGCATGATAGATTTTGGAATCGTTCACTTCCAGGATATAACCAACCCACTTGTTTGCTTTTGGGTGATACTGCAGCCTCTCGGGCTTGATGTTGTACGCTGGAATCGTCTTGATCTTGACTCCTTTCAAAGTGAATTCTCTGCTGGGCTCTGTAATCACAAATCGCTCTTTAGGCAGCTTTAGCCCTTCGCAGCCGTTCACGCCCACAACAATGGTTTCATCGTCCAAAATTTTCTGTATGCCTTTAGTACTCCAATGGTCGTAATGCGCGTGGGTAACAAAAATTATGTCTGCCGGTTCTTTCTTAGCTTTTTCTTTCAAATCGTAAGGGTCTAGGTAGTAGATGTTCCTGCCATTTAATTTGTCATGTACCAAGAAGCTTGCGTGACCGAACCAAGTGATTTCATCCAATGCCTTGTCAGTATCCATCGAACTCTATAAAAATATCAGTACTGCAATTATAAAACTATTTAATTCTCGCTTACTCTTGGAGCTAATATCATGGTTAATTTCGCCTTATCCCCAGACTTGAACTCCAGCTTCATTGGATAGTCCTGGCCGAATCTCAATAAAACAGAATCTGCAATCTTTGCAGCCTTCATCATCTTCTTCAGGTAATCCAAGGGATATCGGGATTTGGCGCTGCTGTCTGTTTGGATGTTTACTAGGGCTTGGTTCCCCTTCTCAAGTTCCAGCTCAGCCTTGCTGACATCCCCCTCTGACCGCATTGAAAACATGCTTGGCGAAAGTTCGAAAACTACTGAATCGGAAATTATTTCCGCGTCGTCAACACCCGACTGCAAGACATCCGGCTTGAGCTCTACCAATGCAGTAAACTCCAACTGGTCTATCGGAGGCACTTCTTCCTGGCTTAAATCCAGCAATGGCACGGTGAATTTTCGTTTGCTGCTGCCTTCGATTAAAATTTCCAGCTTCTTGCCATGCAAAGCCAAGGTAATTTTGTCGTTACCTGCAGCCCTTTTCAAAACTGACAACAGATTCCCTATATTCAGACCAATAGTCTGCTCCTCATCAACTTCATAATTCTGGAATGCTGCAGAAGACAGGTTGAAATCTACCACAGCAACCATCGCCCTGTCGGCTGCAACCAAATTGATGCCATTCTTGGAAATTTTAAACTGCCCCTCATCTATCAACTCTGCAATAGTTGAAATGGAGTTCACCAAAAGCTGCGGCTCTGCCAAGGTTGCTTTTAACAATCAAACACCTGCTTTATTATATAGCTCCTCAACTTTTTTAAATAGACCCAAATCAAAGCCTGTCAGGTCTTGCATAACATCGGCCTTTAACTGCCCTTCTATTACAGAACAATAGACCCGAACCAATTTATCCTTTTCTACATGGATGTCCGAGAAGACTTCTGTTATGTTTGAGTCATCCTGGAGCACGAAGGAGTTTTCTCCAACTTCCATCACTTTGCCAATGACAGAAACTCTGGAATCTTCTTTAGTCACCTGCGAAATTCTCCTGGGCTTGTAATTCATCAAGAAATAATTCTTTTGAAAGCTTTTATGCTTGAACTTTTCCGCCTATATAGTATGTTTATCAAATAAGCCATTGAAATGCCCAGCACTGCACCTGCAGCTATGTCCGCATATGTATGGTAATTCAACGCAATTCTAGAAAGGGAAACTAAAACAGCCAAAGTTAAAGATGATAGCTTGATTGCAATATTCCTCATGCTCAAAGTGACTACAGTTGCAAAAACAAAACTATTTGTTACATGTCCGCTGGGGAATGAATAACCAGACGGGCAATCCTCATTGCCTGCACATGGTCTTGGTATCTGTATCGATATTTTCAAGAATTCGACAAGCGCAGCGGAAACAACCAGCGAAGGCACTAATACAAATACCAGCCAAGCAATTCTTTGTTTCCTTGGTTTTGGAGCAAAGATGTAGGCTATTAGGCTGAGTAAAATTATTACCAGCCATATTTGAAAATCGCCAATCGTTGTAATTACTCGCCAAAAATCTGCAAATACCATAAATACAGTTTGTTACATACCCTTTTATTTGAGTTGAGCTTTTCTTGTTTGGGTAGCAACGGCTTTCTTAGCTTTAATCCTCTTCAACCTAAAAACATCATCCCTCTCCATCTCTTCCAGCCTTTGCTTGACATACTTGGCATCGCCCTTCAACCTCGGTATAACTCTGAATTCCAAGGCATTGACCCTTCTCTTGGTCTTGTCAATCTCTATCAACAGTTTCTTCAAAGTCGTCTCAATCTCTGCAATAGAGATAATGTCCTTTAAAACCTGCTCGTATGTCTCTGCCGCATCGTCAATATAGCCAGATGTCCCAATTACACCATATCCCCTTGTATGGAATGCCTCGACATGATAACCGCTTCTGATTCGAGGCACTACAACACCCATCACATTTCTCGTCTCCAATTCAATCTCCGCCTTCTCCTTGTGCGCAAATGAAGCGGATTTTACCACAGCACTTCCGTCTACAGACCGAGCTAAATTTATCGCAGCTTTCGCCTTTTGATAGTTTTCCTGAAGCTTTGACTGGTATTCCTTTGCTTGTGCCAGCACCTTGAAGAATTCTTGGACCAATCCATCTCGTTTTCTTTTCAAAAGGGAATGCCCGGCTACAGCTAGTTTTATAGTTTTATTCAATCTCAGCAATGTTGAGCGGTTTGGTGTTATCGGCATATAAATCTTTAATTAAGAATTTATTTAGGAATATTATGTTCTAGTAATTTATGTTCTAGTAATTTTTCCCATTCTGGAGAAGGGGCAGTAATTCCCTGTACCCATTTAACAAAATCATCGTCTATTGAATCTTTGTTCATACTTTGAACTTCTGCCGTCTCTAGAGATAAAGGACCTACTACTTTATACACTCTATATATTTCATTCAGATTGGCATCTAAGCGATTAGTATAGTGAGGATTAGGTACAAAAACTTTTCCTACATCTTCCATGCTTTCGGCATACAAGATACTTCTATCCCGTGGATCAATAAGAATCCTAGGACTATCAGCAAATAGTATAGATGGATATTCGTCTTTATCAAATTTAGTCAAGCCTGACTGCACTTCTCCACTACCTTGACGATAGGTTCTCCATGCCACGCCATTAGGAAGATTTTCTATCTCAATCATGATATTTTTCCTATCAGCATCCTCTCTGGCTGCTGGAATAATGTAAACATTTATCATTGATTAATTGTTATTCACTTAACATAATAAAGTTTTTATCGAGATGATAGTAACAGCAAAATATTTAATATTTTACTTATATTGGTTTCGCACGCACGGTTGGTGAGAAACTAAAGAATAAATGAGGTTCCGCTAATGTCTAATCCCGAACTACGACAAGTCGCCCCAAAAGTCATTACTGGTACCAAGCATCACTTTTCATTTTCTCATAAACGTGCGAAATCATCCATGAAACCATCAACAATCACAAATTTCGACGGAGTATACGTCATATCAGATATTCTGAACCTACCTCTCAGATTTTCTTCTGGTAGATATAATTCAATTCCATCTACATTCTGTAGTGTGAAAGGAAACCTATAGAACAAATTTGGTGGATCTGGGTCACGTTGGGGTACTACTATCCTTTCTGCTTCAATAACATCACCATTGGCTATGTACCGAACTTTGTAATCTTTACGCCCTAGAAAACGCTGAAGGTTAAACTGCTCCAACACTGGACTTATGTGTAATAAATTTTCTCCATGTTCGTCAAATAAACCAACACCCAAAAACAAATGTCCCAATCCTATTACTGGAACTGATTTTGCCAGCTCGTATGCCCTAACCCCATCCCCATTCATATATGATCGGCTGGCATCATCTAATTTACCTATAGTTTCCTCCTTAACTAAGCTTCTGACATCTCTTATATATTCCCTCCACTTCATTCCATAGAGTGATGTGTTAACTAGAAAACCTAAATCAGCTAACAGAGGAGAAGCTTGCCATTCTTGAAGGCCCTTAGATTGCATTTCCACTAGCCTATAAATAAACTCGTCAACATGACGACCTTGTGCGTTATATGGTAAAGTAATGTCTGGTCCTTGTCTGACACTTGGAATGTTTCTCTTTTCATTAACGTAAATTACTTTAGGTTCTATTATACCAGATGTTAAATTTAGTGACGAAGGACTTAGTTTATCATTTGAAAAAAGTTGACGTATTGTCAATTCCCAATCTTCCGGATTTTGGATATTGAACGGTGTGCCGAACATATCTTCTATTGGGTATGATGTTTGCATGATATCAGATTAATTGTGTTGTATGAATCTAAGATTTAAATGTGTCTTGTCCAAGTGTTATTGGGGTTTCGGAGTTAAGAAACATCCCTATAAGTCTCGTACATAAAAGCACATCCCTTGTTATGCTTCGCTAAGATTTTTTTCACACTCAATTACCCAGCAAATTTTAAATCCAACTGTTTGGAATATTTCTCTATAAGAGCATCATCAATCCTTATCAACTCATTCCTCGGCAGCAACTGCAATAACTTCCAACCCAGATTCAACGTCTCCTCTATACTTCTGTCCTCTTTCTTACCTTGTGCATCGAACTGCTCCTCAAATGCTTTGGCAAATTTTAAATAAGCCCTATCCCTTTCTGTCAACGCCTCTTCACCAACTATCGCTACTAATCCTCTAAGTGATCTTCCTTCGGCATAGGCTGCATACAATTGATTGCTAACAGCCCTGTGGTCATCCCTAGTTTTCTCAGCGCCAATGCCAATCTGCATCAACCTACTTAACGACGGCAATACATCTACAGGAGGATATATGCTTTTTGCATGCAATTCCCTTGAAAGAACTATCTGCCCCTCTGTGATATAGCCAGTCAAATCAGGTATGGGATGTGTAATATCATCTCCAGGCAAGGTTAGAATTGGGAATTGTGTGATAGAACCTTTCTTTCCTTTTATCAACCCAGCCCTTTCGTAAATAGTCGCAAGGTTTGTGTACATGTATCCCGGATATCCTCTTCTTCCTGGAACTTCCTCCCTTGCAGCACCAATCTCGCGCAGTGCTTCACAATAACTAGACATATCAGTAAGAATCACCAGTACATCCATCTCATGAGTGAATGCAAGATATTCAGCAGCTGTCAGTCCTATTCTTGGTGTTACCAACCTTTCAATCGCAGGGTCGTCAGCCAAATTCAAAAACACAACCGCCCTTTCCAATGCGCCTGTTTGCTCAAATTCCCTGATGAATCTCTGAGCCTCTTCATTTGTAATTCCCATCGCAACAAAAACTACGGCAAAATTCTTACCAACTTTAGCCTGCCTTGCTATCTGCAAAGCAATGTCATTATGCGGCAACCCAGCTCCAGAAAATATCGGAAGCTTCTGCCCCTTAACCAAAGTATTCATCCCGTCTACGGAAGATATGCCTGTCTGAATGAAATCTCTAGGCGCGTCTCTAGAATAAGGATTTATCGCAGCACCGTTGACATCCCTCTGCTCATCAGGAATCACATCAGGTCCGCCGTCTATAGGCCTCCCCAGGCCGTCTAAAATTCTTCCCAGCAATTCCTTGGTGCAATTGAGTTTTATTGTCTTGTTCAAAAACTTCACAGTGGAATTTCTATCAATGCCGGATGTTCCCTCGAAAACCTGAACTACCACCATATCTTTTGATGTGTCCAACACTTGCCCGCTCTTCATTTCCCCATGCAATTCTATTTCCACCAATTCACCATAAGCAACCTCATGCGTCTTCTCTACAAAAACCAATGGCCCTGCGACTCTTGCTATTGTTTTATATTCTTTCATCTCATCTACCAACCAAAGATTTGAAATCCGAACTCATCTGCTCGTTCAATTTTTTAATCTCTTCCTCAAATTTCTTCTCGTCTATCAAAGCTGCTTTAGTAAGCTTTGTTTTTACATCAAGTGAAACGATAGTAGGCAAACTAGCACCCTCTTCCAATGATTGCTGTGCCAATTCACCAAATCTCAATATCGATTTCAACATCCCATATTGTTTCTTCATGCTACAGAAAGAATCAACTGGATGATAAGCTGACTGCTGGAGAAAACCTTCACGAATCATCCTGGCTATTTCAATAGCCAACCTCTCTTTTTCTGGTAGTGCGTCGCTTCCAACAAGCTGGACTATCTCCTGCAATGACGCTTCTTGCTGTAAAATTCCCATAGCCTTCTGCCTAATTTCATTCCAGTCACTTGCGACTTTATCCATGTACCATTGAGCTAAAATATCCTTGTAAAGCGAATAGGAGTCCAACCAATTGATTGCAGGGAAATGCCTTCTTTGCGCCAACCTAGCATCCAATGCCCAGAAAACTTTTGTTATCTTCAGAGTGTTTTGCGTCACAGGTTCAGAGAAATCCCCTCCTGGGGGTGATACTGCACCAATAGCAGTTACAGAACCTTCTCTATTGCCATTACCCAAGCAATAAGCCTTTCCAGCCCGCTCGTAAAATTCCGCCAACCTTGCAGCTAAATACGCCGGATACCCTTCCTCACCAGGCATCTCCTCTAATCGTGATGATATCTCCCTCATTGCCTCTGCCCACCTGCTTGTTGAATCAGCCATCAATGCAACATCATAACCTTGATCACGGAAGTATTCAGCAATCGCCATACCAGTGTATACAGATGCTTCTCTGGCAGCTACAGGCATGTTTGATGTGTATGCAATCAAAACAGTTCTCTCCATTAAAGGCGCGTTTGTATAAGGGTCAATCAACTTTGGAAATTCTTTCAGAACTTCTGTCATCTCATTTCCACGTTCACCGCATCCAACATAAACAACAATCTTTGCATCGCTCCATTTTGCCAGCTGTTGCTGTATTACAGTCTTTCC
>CAYIDG010000022.1:0-8422 GCA_964362055.1 uncultured archaeon
TGCCCATTGCGTTGAATATCTACTGCATCTGGGCTAATGCCTGTGATAGGTGTAATGTCGTAATCGCCTGGTTTAATGTACTCCAATTTGGCACGAACATTTTTCGCATCCACAGTACCACGATTAACGACATATGCAGATACAGTCAAATCTTTTCCACCTATAGGTTTTTCAGGAATTAAAAGTATTTTTAATACTTGCAAGTCTGGTTTATCTTCCACATTAATAGTTTGTACACTAGTACAACCCGCAGGAAAACATTCTTTATTGCCCGCCAAATCAGTCGCAACAAAATGGAAATTACGTGGTCCCGCCTCTTGGAATGTGAACTTAAATTCTTCCACATGCTGTTCAGGATCTGTTAATGTCCTTTCCGGCGGTCTGAAATTACTATCTACATAGAACTTTATTGATTTCATCCGTATGTTGTCAGAAACGGTGGCAAGAAACTTGGTTTCAACTCCTGGAAATGGTATCTCTGGCGATAACTTTACAGATATTCGTGGTTTTTCCTTGTCAGTACTGGGATCAGGCAATGCAGCTACTAAATAAATGAAAGAACCTCCGTAACCTGCGGGTGTCACAGCCCCAGCACCACAATTACTCTTGCCGGTTCTTTTATTTTTAAAACAGATTCTAAGGTCCGCATTCCGTGAAGAGTAGCTTGTTTCAGGGTCAGATTTTATCTTAAAGGAAGAAGACTTAGAAGATGTAGAAAGACAGTTATAAAAACTCTGGCGATCGTCACATACGGGGATTTGTTTAAAATTATTATTAAAGTCTTCAAGAGTTTCACCTAACGGAGTGAATATCCAATTTTCATTCCCCACACGTAATATCGAACTAGCAACATCAACTATAAAATCACTAGGGTTACATTTACTTGACGGGCCATCCGTGTTCATTACCATAACACTGTAAGTCACGGTTGTTCCGGGCAATTTTGGTGTAAGGGGATTTCCAACTTCAGTTACACGAATCCATGGGAAACTTTGTTCACATTCAGGCTCTTTCGTTACTTTAACTGATGCAGTGCCAGAACCAGTACCAACATTTTTCTGGACATACTTCTCCTCTATATCAAGGTTTTTTGCAGTTACGGTAACTAAACGTTCTCCTAGACTTATAAGAACATCCAAATCCATAGTCATACTTTGGTCTGTTTGACCCGGGGTTATAGTCAACTCCCCTTGCTGTAGAAATGTAGATATAGTTTGTCCTGCTTTCTTGAATGTTATAACAGATCTTTGGCTGCTCGAAGCCTCATCAAAATCTGGGTGTGCTGATGTGATATCAAATTTGCTTGGGCCACATTTCGGTTCGTCATTATTCTTGACTTTAATTGTAAAAATTCGCTTTTCTTTAGTACCAAGTTTGTCAGGAGCTATGCGGATTTCATGAAAGTCTGGGCTAAATGTTACAGTGGGATTTTGTCTTTTGCATTTTGCATCGAAAGTTATGGGAACAATATTGCTTTTTTGACCCAAAGGTCTATCACCGCCTACACCTGCCTGTATTCTAAACAAATATTTACCAGTAGTGCTTGGTGTATCGGCGTCATCAGGAATTGACTGTCCTACATCTACATCAACAGTTATTTTGTTATCAACGGGCTTATAATTAGATATTATTTTCCCTCTCCAGCTTCTTAATGCTTGGAAATTCTCCAAATCCCCCCCATCTTTCAAAAATTGTATATCGAATTGTGAATTGGCATTAGCCACAAGATCGGCTGGGAATGTTATGGTAAATTTAAATTTATCTGTAAGCGTTACAATACCTTCAGGACCTTCTATACGTTCTATTTGCAAGTTGAGAGATTGAGATTGTGCAACCGAAAATCCAAACAAAAACAATGAAAATAGCATTATAGAAAAAAGCAACAAAAAGAGCCTGATATGGCCAATTTCCGCTATCCCCATGCAATTAGTTCCGTTTTCTAACTAAAAAACATTGTCGATAGAACGTTTTAAGATATGGAAAACAAACAATTATTTAATGTCTAAAGGGGATATGCCTGTAGGCTACATCATTGCCATAGTCTTGGGGATTATAGTTTTAGCAGTGCTTGGATACTGGCTTTTTGTTACTGGCGGAGGGGCTGGTGGGGTGGTTAGTGAGACAACATGTAGAGGTAAATTCCTTAATTATTGTACTTTATTTTCTGTGACTGGATATACCCAATCGCCTAGTGGAGCTGGTAAGACATTCATTGATGGAAATCTAGACTGTAAGCCTCATCAATCAAAGCTTATAGGTGGAAAGAGTGAGGAAGAAGCTTGCAAAGAATTATTAAGACAGACATCTCCTTAAAAGCCTTCTGAGCCTGAAGAACCTCCTGTGACAACTTCAACTCCCAGAGGCACTCCAATATAACTGTTATTTACTTGTCAATTGAAATTTAATTTATGAAAGCAATCGCCATAAATACGGCTTTTATAATTTTGACAGCCGTGATGTTCCTGTTCTTCGCAATAATACTAATCTTTGGCTTTATCAACATAACGGGGCTTGAAGCCAGCCAAGCATCTTGCACTGTAAAGCTTCTAAACTACTGCACTTCCTGGGCGGCTAAAGGGTTTGATAAAGAACCATATAATTGGGGTGAAAAGCATCCGTTAGAATGCAGCAAGTTCCTCAAGGACATAAATGACAATGGACCGACAAAAGACCAGTGCAAACCGATAGTAAAATAGCAGGAAATTAAATATTATTTATGGGCGACATATCAACTACAGTGATGTACTTTTTTTTGATTGTTTTACTTTTGGCTTACGTAGGCGCAAATATTTTCACTGCTGTCACAACCGAAGAGCAAATAGACGCTTACAGGACTTCCACGCATTCTATTGCTTTGGATATAGCTAATATGATTTCTCTAACTGGAATTGCAACTGATGATATCTACTTAGATTATGAGATAGAGCCAAAATTAGGCCATCAAGTAAACATAGAAAAACGTGTCGTTACTGTCACTCGTTGCAAGGACAATGAAAGATGCGGAACTGATGAAGAGTTGAAAAAACGACCTAGTTTCAAATTTTCAGTACCGTTTGATTTTAGTGAAATGAAGATAGACGGCAGTGATTTCAGAATTTCTAGAGAACTAGACGAGTCTGGAAATAATAAATACAGGATATCGGCGAGGTAGTATGAGAAGCAAAGGAGGAATATCGTTTCAAACTATTGAAAATCTGATTGTTGTATTTTTTGCTATAGTCATAGTTGGAGTTCTGATTTACAGATTGCAAGTTAAGATAGATGTCAAAAATGTCATTGAAGAAAATGAGGTTTTGATTAACAGAAAAATAATTTATGCCAAAGTCCTTTTAAGCTCTTCAGATATTGCTTATACCGATAAAAATGGCGTGCATAAAGGAGTAATCGACTATGAGACTGACAAAGTAAAAACACTAACCAGTGAGCAATTATTCAGTAAATACAGTTACCAATCAGATGGTATATCTAAAGGCTATTCACACTATATTCGGATTGATGTTTTGGAACCTAAAATTGAAACTTTGATAGAATGTGATGAAAAATGCAGTAAACCTTCAAGAATGTTGCCACCTCCAGAGGATGCGCTGGAATTCCCTGTGGATATCAGATATTCAAAAGATGACGTAAGATTGGGCAAATTGTACGGCGATATAACTAAGAGTTGATTTTATGAAAGGATTTGTAGACACACCTTTTATCATGGTTCCTATCGCTTTTATGATATTATTTTTATTCATCACGCCACCCAGCCTTGATACTAAAATAAAACAGATATATCAAGGAACTATAGAATACTCGACAGCTCAAGATGTTTTACTTTCTATTTTGTCCTCCACAAATACGGATTCTAATGGCAAGGAAAAGACCACTCTAGAAATTCTTGGCAGCAGGGCACTTTTCCCGAACCAGGATGTCAGTTTTTTGAAGGAAGATTTGGATAAAATTGTAAAACGCAAATGCTATGCTCTTGAATTAGAGTCGGATAAATTGGCAGAAAATGATCAAGATTGTTCTGATTCCGCGCAAACTGTAGAAGTAAAGCTTGTGCTGCCTTATGACCCAAGTCCAATAAAGCTAACCAAAAAAATTAAGTTGGTGATAAAATGAGCAGAGGAAGTGTGACTATAAAATTGCTCCCATTTATGTTAGCGCTATTATTAGTATCGTTGGTAAACTTATGGACGAGTGGATCTACAGAAGTACATGTTTTTAAAAAAGGATTGACAGAAGCGCTTGTAATCGAAGGCACAAATATAATGGAGTTTTTGAAAAAATCTTTGCAGCAATCCTTGATATATTCCTACTATCAGGCATCATATGAAGTTGCAAAGAATGGAGGCAATCTTCAATCTATACCAACTTGGAGAAATTATAGTGATACAAATTACCCATCTAACTTTCAAGAAATTCTGGCTGATAGAACAAGGAAAATACTTAACCAATATGTAGTTTATTTGAAAGAACCAAGCATTGCTTTGAATGAATACCAGGCTGTAAAAATCGAAAAAGGAAATAACGGTTTAGAAAATGTGGAAGCATTTTCAGATAAAGACTTGGGAGTTTCCAAATTCAACTATGAACTAAAGAATAGTGCAAATGTTTTCGTTTCAATTCCCGTAAGAACTTTAGCCTTGTTTGAAATTGGGAAACAAGATTTTGTTGATAAAGATTTAATAAGTTCAGCAATACAAGCTGCTGAAAGCAGTTTACCATCAACTTGTAGCCGTGTAAGTATCCCAGACTATTGCGAAACACCACCAAGTTGTGAAAGTTATTACAGCAATAATTGCCAAGTGCAATTCGAATCAGGAATCAGGTCGCAGATTTCAACTTTGGAAGGAACAACCGATGGAATAAACAAAGAATTGAATGTGAATGAGATAAAATCAACTCACATACCCCAGGGTCCATTCGCAACTGCAGATGGGCAATGCTGTGTTAGTGGTCATACTGAAGAAAGTTGTACTGATGTGTGTACAGGGGAAGGGGAAGCAAGAAAATGCACTACAGAATGTTCATCAGTTTTTGTATGCGATGTGTCTGGTACAAAATATGTAAATGCATATTGTGAATTCAAGCATGTGGGATCTGCCTCTATACTAGCAAAAATTTCAGATGCAACAAATAAATACCCTGTTTATGACCCTGTAGCTAATGAAGTTAGTATCAATAATTTGCAATTAAACTTTAATGTAATTTCTAGTAATGATTACAGCCAAAAGCTGATTCAATAAATTTACTTTGCTTCCTCGCTTCCTTTGCCAACTACAGGAATATTGGTCTTTTTAGTTTCTAAAATGTACTCATAACCTACTTTGACTGTAAATAGATAATCCTTGAACTTTGTAATTTCAACATCCTTTGGATGCCCTAGCGGATAATCATTTATGCGATATCTGCATTTGAAAATCTCATCTGCACTGAAGGCTGATATGGAATCCAAGTTATTGGGGCCTTGAGAATCTTTGAACTTTATAGCAAATTTACCTTCTTCTCCGAACGCTGAATAAAAGCAATTATCGACCTCAAATCTTTCATATTCCCTCGGAAATATGTCGGTTCTTTCGTCCACTCTAGCCGGCAATATTTCTATTTCTTTAAGTTTTATTTTGGCGTCTTTATAAGTATTGATTAACTTTATTTTTGCAGTTTTTACATTTTTGATACAATACTCGCCTTCCTTTTTAAATTCCTTTACTCCTTCAGGGCAAACGCCTTCTCTTGCTCCGATATTTAAGTACCCAGTTCCCATTGTGTGGAACGGCGGCCATATAACTACATCCAGTGGTCCGGTAGATGTGGTTGGGCAATAAGTTCTTTTGAAATCGGAAGCTTTCTTTATGGACTCTTCATTTTCTTTACTGCTAAAAATCAAAAGATGTCCAGTGCCAACACCTTTAGTTTCAGGCACACCTTCAGCTTCGGAATCTGCATATCGCACTTTTACTTCTATATGCAACGTGGCAGCTGTGTTTTCATCAAAAGCTACTAAATTGCTAACTGGTTCACCATTCGTTGTTTTAATTACTTTACCAGTCTCATCCGTTAGAAATTCTTGGCTAACCAACGGAACACTTATTTCCGAATCATCTAATATTCGACAACCACCTAAATCTTCTAAACATTCCAGAGGAGTTAACAGGAAATTTGACTTACCCTTTTTCTCAATCTTTTTAATATCGCTGTTCTCGCCTGTGATGTAAGTGCCTTCTGCAAACTGAATACCTAGAATTTCGCCTTTGAGGTCACCACTAGTATATCTATAATATGCGTCAGCACCCTTAATTTTCGGTTTGCCTTTAGTTACAATGACATTCAAGGGTTTTTTAGCCAGATTCTTTATTTTAATTTCGGCTCCGTATACAGTACCCTTCTTGCCACCAGCTTTGGTGCTGACTGTAATTGGGGGCGATTCGACAACCTCGACAGATATCTGCTTGCCTCCGGAAATTGGATTGCCTTTTTCATCCAGCTTTCTATATTTGCATTCTTGTTCTTCTGCTGTTTTTTCTTGAGCAGCAATTGTAGGAGATATGTCAATACCGGCTGTTTGTGCCACTTGAGTAAGGCCTATTGCTATCTCCGGAGGTAATAAATTAATTATAGCCGTCAAACCAGCTCCAATGAGAGGTTTTATAAGAAAAATTGGAATTACTATCCAAATCAAATACCACATAAGCAGTTGAGGGAATGCAGCACTCCATTGTGGTGGAAACTGTTGCGGTCCCATAGCAGTCATAACTACTTTAGTGCCAGCTAAACTACCAGCTCTTTGTGCACCAAAAGCGAACATGAAGATTATAGGTAACCAATAAAATAGGTTACCGACACTAAATACCCCAGTACCTGGCACTAGAAGTTCCCCGATACCTTTGGCAAGATCTAACAAACTTCTTGCTTGGAACCACCAAATAACTGTAGGTACTATTGCGAATAGGACAAAGAAAATAGAAAACATTGCTATATTAATTTTGCGTGCACGTTTCTGTCCTTCAAGTTGTCGTTCAGCAACTTCTCTTTGCCAACCTCTCCCAGGTAAAGGTTTTGCAGCCATCTTCTATCTAAATTAGAATTTGCACTTCAACAAATATTAACCTAAAGCTTTTAAGCGTTAACACCAAATAACAATAGTCAATTCAATAATTCAATAATCAACACTCAGGAGGTGTATCAAATGGCAGAAGAGCAAGCGAAAGCTGATGATAACGTCATATTAAAAGCTGATGATAATATCATATTAGTAGGTCACAAGCCGGCTATGGCGTATGTTCTTGCAGTCATCACCCAGTTCAGCAACAACTCTCGCGAGGTTCACATAAAGGCTAGGGGAAGAGCTATCAGCACAGCCGTGGATGTGGCAGAGATAGTCAGAAGAAGATTCCTGCAGGATGCGCAGATAAGAAACATCAGCATAGGAACAGAAGAGAAAGAAATGGAAGACAAAAGAAAACTCAACATTTCGACAATAGCAATAACACTTGGCAAGTAGTTTCATTCATCTCTCAAGGATGAAAGCCTTCTTTGTTACTGGTTTTTCTCTTTAGTAAAGCTTTAAATTTCTCTTAAATCTATTGGTAGATATGGAGTTAACCGTCCTTATAGAAAGAGATGAAGATGGGTATTATGTAGCCGAAGTTCCCGATATTAAGGGATGTTATACACAAGGTAAAACATTAGAGGAAGTCATGAGAAATATTAAAGAAGTTATCGAATTATGCCTTGAAGCTGATAAAGGACAATTACAACATAAAGAATTCATTGGAGTCCAGAGGATAGAGGTTCCTGGATGAAACTTGTATTGGTAGACGGTAAAACTTTAATTAAAATTCTTGACAAAAGAGGTTTTGTTATTAAAAGACAAAAAAGTAGCCATGTGCAACTTGAAGATAATGAAGGTAGAAGAGTTACTGTACCAATTCACTTTGGCCGAGAAGTAGGTAGAGGGTTATTAGGTAAAATTCTAAGGGACGCCGAAATTTCTAGAGAAGAATATGAAAAGTTAAGACATGAAGTTTAATAATCTAAATTTTCATCTCTCAAGGATGAAAGCCTTCTTAGGTAGAGATTCTTCTCTAACTTCCTGTATCAGCATCTCCATCCTCTCACCAACGCCAACAATCATCTCCTCGTCCAAGAGTCTCCTCACCCTCTCCAGCTTCCGAGATTTTTCAGCGTATACTGTAAACAGCTTGTCGCCTTTCTTCACATCATCCCCAACCTTCCTATAAATCCTAACACCAGCCCCCTTGTCCTTCGGCGAACCAGCAGCCCTAGCCAGCTCAACAAGTTTGTTGTTGTCAATCCATAGCACCTAGCCTGTTTTTTCCGATGAATAATCAATACCAAACTCAGCGATCTGTATTTGATGAGGCTTTATATCATGATTCCCTCCTTGCTCCATGATTATCTCCCTCATCTTATT
>CAYIDG010000023.1:0-8273 GCA_964362055.1 uncultured archaeon
GTATTTAAAAACTCGCGACTACCCATTTCAAGAATCATTTGTTCCCCGTGGTGGGGCTATATCTACTGCATTTTGGTTAGCTCCATGCACTCCAACTAAAAACGGCTATACAGGATTTAATCCTTATTATCATCAAATAAAACCACCTGAAGGAAGAGAAGGTGAATGGCCGGATTTGTGGTTCTATTTAACAACAGGTGTGTCAATAGAAAAGGAACCTTATGCAAGCCTACATGTAGATGTTTTAAGGGAAAGTCTATCTGATCCGTCAGTTCAAGAAGAGGCTGATAAAATAATTGAAGCATTTCTACCAGAAAAGCCTGATGAAATTAAACAAAGTTAATCTTTCATATGGCTTATGCGCTTTCACCCTAAAAGGAGTGTTATAAGTGTCTAAAGTAATTTCTTCTGGCCTGCCAAGTTTCTTATATTGTTCAACTGTTATAGACCGACTACCACCAACGCCATTTTCATCCAAACCTCTATATTTTGTTATCGGTTCGCCCGTTAAAGCATCAGCATCAAATATTCCTGTATGCCGCATAGTATATCTTCTAAAAGGTAAAACACCTTCATGTTGCTCTAAAATATGTTCACTCTCTCGCATAACTCGTGATGATTTTCCTGAAGTATCACTATACATAAAATCTATCTGATAATTGCTTTTCATACCGTAAATAATTTCTTCAAGCCATCATTTATTTCAAAAACCTTCAAATGCAAACCAGCATCAGCATAAGTCCAGCACATCACTGCAGCCTCAAATGCCTGTACAAACTGCTTTTTGCTATAAAAGTACTTGGCATCCTTAAAGTAGGAAGTAATCAACTCCAATATGTCAGCACCTTTTGAATCCACCAGTTTCAAATCTTTCAATATGAGCTCTACTTTGTCTATTTCCTTTTTTGCTAAAGATTCTATTTCCATATTCTCATACCAAAAATCTTCTTACAAAAGAGATTATCACATCACTTTGACGTGGATTCAGCGAGACTTGTAAACCGTAGTGTGCAGGTTTTGCTATAATTATTCCATGAGTAATCAATTCTTTAGCTAACTTTTCCACCCTTTTTACACCATGCTTGCCTAACTCTGCGTTTTTGAATCCTTTTTTCAAATTATCAAAAGCAGTGTGACTGGCTCCCCAGTTTCCTCTCTTGTGAAGCTTCAAGAGTATCAGTGCTTTGATTTGTTCGTCTGAAATCATAAGTTCACTTATGGTACTTTGAAAGTCTATATTTAAGTACTTGAAATGTTAATGATTTTTATGAAATACAAACCAGACGAGACTCTTTTGCTGAAGCATCTTGGAGCAAGCCCGACTTTGCGAATCATAGACTTTTTCTTAGACAACCCACTATCAGACTACTCAAAAAATGAGATTGTGAGGAACCTAGGAATGGGCAGAGTGACATTTTTCAAATACTGGAGAGAACTTGAGAAGTGGGGCGCCGTGAGAATTACTAGGCATATTGGCAGGGCGACTATGTTCCATCTGGACAGAAATAACGAAGTTGTAAAGCAGCTGATTAGACTGGATTTCGCTTTGGGGAAACAAGCCATGGAAAAGGCAATAGAAGAAAGTAAAGTTGTTGTGCATGCTGAAAGAAGATGAATGATGTGAGCGAAAAACTTTCAACTGTAAAATCACCTGAAGAAAAAATCCTAGAGATACTTACTAAAACTAAAGGCAAGTTTACAGAGAAGGATTGGGAACAAGTTCACAAAGAGAGGGAAGAACATTGAATTATTCTGGTAAAGTTATTTACAAAAATTTCATACATGTTTGGAAATTTGCCACTAAGATTATTACTATACAGTAACTACAAACAGAAAGCTTTATATACTACCTGCGTCATTATTTTATCTAACAAAAGGGTGTAACTAAATATGACAAGTCAAATAAGCCCATTAAGTATCGAGGAATTAAGATACATCAAATCGCCTAAATTCAGAGAACTTTTTAGACAAGCTTATGACTTGATAGAACATGTAGGTCCTGCCTTTTCAGAAGATCAACAGTTTTTATATGACAGAATGAGGGCTTCCGCGACAGAACCTACAAAAAGGACTGCTGCTCAGCAAGAGATGATGCCTCCAAATTACAGTTGTCATTTGCTTGTAGGAAGAAGGGGGAATGAAATAACCCATGTTGCATATGGAAGTTTAGTTCCTTATCAAGATCCAAACAGAGGTGAAAGGACAGCCACTTTTATGGGATATTTAGCGAGGGCTGAAGGCGAAGGAAGTTTAGATTCTGGAAGAATCCTTGTTAAAGCTCTAATGAATACTCTTGATTTAGATTCAATAAATAGTACAGGACTTCTACCTCGGTGGCGTACTTTTGAAATAGAAAGAGGCAATCCAGATGATATATTATTGGCTAGATTAGCAATGGAGATGGGTGCTTTCCCGTTAGGTATTGCATATGTTCAGCCAGGTATAGATATTGAGAAAGGAGCACAAAGTCAGCATGGGCCTGCAGGACTTGATCTTTACGCTGGGCGCGTTCAGGACATGCTTACACAGGCACAAACCAGAAGAAAAACATATGATACGCGCGAAGTTGAAGTAGTTGTTGAGGGTATTCATAGAAAGGAATATGTACCTTTTGATGAAGCCGCTTTTAACATGGTTCAAGATTCAATAAGAAGTAAACAGGCAATACGTCATAACTTCTCAGAAACGGCTATGGGTTGGCTTAAGGGTTAAATAATTAATTTGCGACTATCTCAAGAATTTATTTTTGTCAAATGTAACACGTGTTACAAAAATAATCATCGGAAGTCTACTCTCCATAGACTTATCTGAATGCAAGCAATCATAGGAATTATGAGCTTCCAGTCTTCAATAGACAGAGGGAAAATACTGGACGAACTAAACGCATTAACACAGCAAAAAGTCATAAGAAGCCCTATAATTTACCAGCGGATGAAGGATCCTGCGTTATTGAAATTCTACTACTACGCGAAAAACAAGACGCTTATAGACAAGCTCGAGATAGACGGCTCATCCCCTCCCGATGTGTTCATAGGAAGATTCGGCTATCCTCATGTCTTCATAGGCCCTTTGGTTCCGCCAACGCACGACAACACATCTCTCCTAGGGGTGCCGGAATTCTGGGTCGGAAAGGACATACAGAAGATAGTTGAGTTCAGGATGCAGCTGGTAAGGGGGAAGCACAGGGTAAATGTTACGGATGTGGACAAAGGCAGGATTGTCGGATTGGTTCAGGAACTGGCTTTGGCTAAAAATCCCGCTGATGTTGAGGCGGAATTCACTAAAAAACCATTTGCAAGAATCATGTTGGATGACGAAGTGCAACCCTACGGCCCATCAGCACCCTTGAAGGATATGGTAGTTTCTTCAACTGTGGCAAACCAGAAAATAGAGAAAGCATACTATGATGATGATTTAAAAGCGCTTGATGCAGTTGTTGGCTTGTATGGAAAAAACGTTCTGGTCTCCAAGATACAGAAGGCATTTTCGGCAGGATTGTTTGGATTAAAAAAGCAAAGAAGATTTGTTCCTACTAGATGGAGCATCACTGCTGTAGATTCTATGCTGTCATTGAATTTGTTGGAAAAAGTCAAGCAGCATCCATTAATAAACGAATACAGAGTTTACGAAACTATAGCTTTAGACAACCGATGGTTTATATTGATGATTCCTTCCCATTGGAGCTATGAACTGATAGAGGCGTGGTATCCCAAGACTGTTTGGAATTTGGAAGGCCAGACCACTGTCATGTATTCCAGTCATGAATTTTTTGAAGGTAGAAGCACTTACGCGGAGATTGGAGGCTGTTATTATGCCAGTAGATTAGCATTATCAGAATTTCTAAATAAAGAAGGAAGACAAGCCGCAGTAATTGTTTTTAGGGAAGCGCATCCTGGATACATACTACCTGTTGGAGTGTGGAATGTGAGGGAGCATGTAAGATTAGCCCTAAGAAATAATACCATGAAGTTTAACACTCTCAAAGAAGCTTTAGTTTATATTTTTTCTAAGCTGGATATACCTGCTAAAAACTGGTTTTTAAATAGCAATTTACTTCAACATTTGAAATATCAAAAGAAAATCTCGGATTATTTTTCTAAGAGTGGGCCCAGAGGGATTTGAACCCTCGACCTTCTCGTTAAGAGCTTCAGCAAATTTTGAGCTGCTCTACCATCCTGAGCTTTGCCCACAACTTTGGTTGTTATGGGCCCTTGGACCCAAACTAAATTAATTATTATACCTTTAAAATACTATGCACCTTAATATCCGTTGGTCTTGAACCTAGAAAACACATATGTCAATACTACTGCAAGCAATGTCATCAATACGGCAATCACAAGTTTGTAAAATATTGTATTTTCAACTGTTATAGTCCTCACCCATTCGGTCCAAAAGTTGTTCCAGCTCAAAGCCACGACAAGGCCCATTGCGGATATCATAAGCGTGAAGAAATTGTCCCTGAAGGATTTGGTGAATTTGGATATTTCATGCGATACTGACATGCCTCTGCTTTGCTCTCTCCAATTTTTCAACTTTCGTAGAACCATCATATCACGGGGAATAATAATTTTATGAAATACTTAAGATAAAGTTTTCTATACAGATTTAATTATCATTTTTTCCATTTTTTTGGCTCGCCTTTAATATCTATTAGGAATTTATATAATTTTTTTATCATATAAATTAGTATGTCACCTCTAAGAGTTTCTGAAGTAGAAGACGATTTTAATCGATTGCAATTAGAGTTAACAGGTCCTCCTTTATTCGAATATTTAGCAGTGTTTATCAAAGACCCAAGAAACCCAAATCAATATTGGTTTAGAAGGATTAATGTCAAACCAGGTGCATTAGAAATGCCTGTAAGAACAGAAAATGTAAGAAAAGGTTTAGGTAGATTATTGAAATATTTACCGTTTCTTAATAGGCAATACACAAGAAGTGGAGACAATACAGTACAATCTTTAAGATTAGAATATGTGAATGTCGGCATTCCTCCTATGGAATACTATCATTCAACAACAGTTCCAGAAAATGAACTACCAAGGGTAGTGGAAATTGTATGCAAGGCCGAAAGAATGTTCGGAAGAGATGATAATTTGGATGTTAAAAATTTCCAAGCTGCTGTAGGGGTAGCAAGATACAATGGGACGAAACAACTTTCTATAAATGAAATCGCTGGTTTGGCTGGTTTGAAATATCATAGAATTAAAGCATCTTATCTTAGTTGACATATAAAATTTTCGGTAAATAGATGGGCCTACTGGGATTTGAACCCAGGACCAACTGGTTTCTTCCTATCATCTTGGAATCAAAGCTTTTACCATAAGATAAAAGCCAGCTGCTCTACCATGCTTCGCCGCGATTTTATCGCTTGAGCTACAGGCCCCTAATATTTTATTTGTAGAAGTAAGATTATCTTTAACTGCTTTTAATGTTTTCGTATTCTGCGGAAATTCTTCCTCAGCCAAGAATAGGTTCTAATCTTAGCTTTTCTCCCATAACCGCAGGCAGCGCAGTATTTCTTGTCAATCCTGTAAGACACCCTGCCGCATCTCCTGCAGCGTATGTGCGTTATCTTGTTCTTCCTACCCATCGACGGGGTTCCTTTTACCATACAATCACCTTTTTCTCAATTGAAGATACGAATGTGTTATAGTTGCCATGGTCCATGGTGTAAGAAACAGACTTACTATGATATTTAAAATACTGGCAATTATCAAGTTTCCAAGCAGCTGGCTTATAATAACCGGCAGTTCGATAATAACGGAGATTACGGTAATTAAAATTACCATCCCAAGCAATCCCCGCAGGTTGCCCCCTGTAATGCGCCAGCTGGATTTCAATGATTCCACCGCACCTTTGTTATCAAGGACTATTGTAGGATAGATGTAAATAAATTTCAGTGATGCAAATACCATAACTGGAAATATAATTAGGAACAGAAACGGAGTTGCACCGCCCAATCCAGTTGCGCCTAAGAGCAAGATGCCGCCAACACCAAAAATTAGAAAACCCAATCCCACTGCTGCTAGCAGAAGTATGGATGACAATACCAATGTAGGATATCTTGACATTACAAATCTTATTGCAGCTGCCAACGGGAATCTCTTTCCTTTTGCAACCAATGCTATCAGAAGTCCGGTTGAGAAAATTGAGACAAGATTGGTAACTAGTATAATGCCAAAAAACAGAGGAAATATTTCCAACACATTCACATTTTTAATGTAATCAGGATTCTGAAAAGGCAATATAGGGCTGATCAATCCAGTTATTATTCCAAGATAAACCAATGTAACTAAAATCAATTTCGGATTGGTTCTGACACTTTCGAATCCATCTTTAAGAGATTTTACTATTTTCAATTTTCCCATAAGACTGCAACTTGCTTAGGCTTGAACAGGAGACGCATAGACTATCGCCGCCGATGAAACTTGGGATTGCATACACGTGATTTATATGGCTAGGTATTTAAAGTTGCCAAGGTTGATTTGGAAGTTCCATGCAGGGATGGTTATTTTGTTTTCATTGACTCGAAAGAAGCTTGGATTTTATATAAACAAAATATAGAATTAAATAGAGATGTGTAAATGTCAGGAAATAAACCTTTACTTTTAGACACTAGTTTTGTCATGGATTGGTTTGAAGAAGCTATTAGAGTTTATAGAAGAGATATAGAGAAATACGAAAAGGGCGAGTTTGCTCCCACAAGGAAAATAGAATTTTTGGTAGAGGCCAAGCATGCACTGTCTACAACAAATATAGCTAAATCTGAAGTTTTCAGAAAGCTTTTTAGCGAATTCACTGCTAATCGTGAACTATGCATAAAGGTGTGGACTGATTTTGTTAGAAGATTTTTCATAACAGAACTTGAGGTTAAAGAAGTAGATTTCAATGAGGTGGCTGAGTTATGTTTAGTTACCCCATTAGGAAAAGGAAGTATACCTAATTTGATCCAGCTGCAATTTGCTAAAAAGGAAGATTTGCCGTTTGCTACTGGTGACGGTGCGATTAGGGAGAATTACACCAAATACTATGAAAAGATTTGCACTTACATAGAGCTTAGGCAGGCTTATGATGACGAGAAATCTCAGCAATCTTCTTGATGTCTTCTAAAAGTTCTTTGTGTACTTTCTCTTTTTCTTCGGGAGTTAATTTCTTAGGAACTCTAGCTTTAACCCTGTGTCCAGCAGGAGTAATTATAAACTTTTCTACAAAATACTTGTCTTCCATCTTATTGCTCATGCATATCTAAAAGTATTAGGATTTGTATTTATTTAAATATTCGGTTGTTTGCCAAGTCTGACAGCCACTCTTCTTAGCATGCTTTCAAATGATAACAGGACTTGCTGATATTTAAAAGTTAGGTCCGGGATTGCCCGCAGGCCAGCTGCAGAGCCATACCGGGGAGCATATAATGTTATTGCGGTTTAGGAGGGTTTATATGGTTTGGTTTTTTAGGGTCAAGTCCAAATTATCCATATAAAAATTCAAGTTGAATATAGGAATTATGGTCAAACTGTCTTTCTACGGCGGAGTGAACGAAATAGGGGGGAACAAAATCCTCCTTGAGTCTGATGATACAAAGATATTTCTCGACTTCGGCATGAGCTTCAACAAGCACACAAGCTACTGGGCGGAGTACATGACTCCAAGGAAGCTTAACGGCATTAATGATTTCATAGAGTTTGGAATGCTGCCAAAGATTGACGGCATCTACAGGAAGGATTATCTCGAACACACAGGCATGAAATACGAAGACACTCCCGCAGTCGATGGCGTTCTGCTGAGCCACGGGCACATGGATCATGTAGGCTATGTTCATTTTCTCAGGGATGACATACCGGTTTTCTGCAGCGAGGCGACGAAGATGATAATGAAGGCTATTCAGGATGTAGGTGCCGGAAATTTCAACGATTTCATCCAGATGGCTACAAGCTTCCAGATTAAAAAGAAGAAGACTGGTGACGGGTATTCCAGAGTTTATGGCGATGAATCTTATAAGGACAGGCCTGTCAATACTTACACTTTCGGCAGGAAATTCAAGATAGGCAATCTTGAGATAGAGCCTGTTCACATAGACCATTCGCTGCCGGGGGCTACTGCATTTATCATCCACACTTCGGAAGGTTCTATTGTTTATACAGGCGACATAAGGTTTCATGGCAGGAGGGCTGGGCTGAGCGAGAAGTTCATTGAATCTGCGAGAAATGCGGAGCCTGAGATACTGATCAGCGAAGGCACGAGGATAATGGAGAAGGACTGGGAGACTGAGG
>CAYIDG010000024.1:0-7874 GCA_964362055.1 uncultured archaeon
GGTAGAAACTAAGGCTGGGTTCTTTTGGAGAAGGAAATAGGGGACTCACTCCCCTATCAAAACTTTTATACCATAGAGAACTCAAATAATAAAAGATAATTATGAAAATAAAATCACTGGAAGAAGCAACATGGAATTATGCATTAAGTTCGGTGCTAGGAGGTTTTAAACTATATCTAAAAAAGATTATGAAAGGTTATAGAATAGAAAATGCACAACAAACAGCTATTAATTATGCAGTAGGACAAATACTTAGTAGTGGTAAAGCTAGTGACCCTTCATTGTCATTAGCTCTAAGAGAAATAGGAAAATTTGCAAATGTTTTGGCAGAGATTGTAGAACAAGGGAAAAAACAAAGTAAATTAAAGCAATAATTCGTCTACATTTTCTCAATTTATTTAAGACTATAAATTTCTTTCTTGTATATACTTGATTATTTGATTAGAAGTCCCAAATTCTTTGGTAACTTGAGTTGATAATTTACTATTAAAAAGAAGTTGTCTTAAAATATTTAAGAAATAGTATTGAAGATAAGTATCTATGTCAGAATTATTAAAAATTAGAATTAGCATAATTTCGCTTATCTTTCTTTTAATGACCTTAGTTTTGCCACACAATGCTCTTTCAGAAATAAGCTATCAAAAAATGAACCACATTATTACTTTAAATGATAGTAGATTAAATGTAAAATCCATTACAGAAATTAGTATCAAAGGTTCCCCAATAAACTCTGTATCTTTTACATTTCCTAAAACATGGCAAATTGCCAATTTTAAAGCATATGAGAACAATTCTTCAAATCTTTTGACTACAACAATTGAGGAAAATTATTCAAGTTCCTCTATTAGGGTCACAGTAAATTTTCCTACAAAATCTGAAAATGAGACATATAAGCTTGTATCAGAATTCTCCAGCTCTTATCGAAAAGATATAGATAGAATAAAATATTTTTATTGGAGTTGGGGTAATGCGTCACATCCCTTAGAATTGTCATATACTATAAAAATCCCTAGTTTTGTGGAAATTGTCTATACGAATTCGACTTATAATAGGATTTTAGAAAAGGATTATACCATTATAGGTACTAACGGTATCGCTGAACCCAATGAGTACTTCGAATTCTGGTTTTATTATAGAAATTTAAACCCTCCAGAATTAAAATTGATTAAATACCCAACTTCTACAGAAATAACTGAAGGTGAAACTTTTATTGTAACTATAGAAGTTGTTAACATAGGAGAACTAGTTGCAAAAAATGTTTCTATAACTAATAAAATTTCTGGAGTATTCAAACCAGAAGGTGAAACATCATGGAATACGGATATACAGCCAAGTGAATCAAAACAATTCAAGTACGTTCTGAGGGGTATTAGTGCATCTAAAAACGAATTATCAGAAGAATCTATCGCTGTTTATACTGACGAAAGTGGTGAAAATTGGTATGAATCTCGCTCTAACCAATTCAATATCACTATAAATAGGTTGCCTTATGTGATTGATTTCTTTGGTATCAAAATTCCCCTAAAATTAGAAAATCCTTTACCATTAATTTACAACTTTTTTATAGGATACTTAGTTTTATTTACCATTTATATTGTTAGACGTCGTGATGTCACTACATGGAATTCCATTTCTTCATTGGATAAAATAATCTATAGCACATTTTGTTCAATAATAAATTTTATAATATCATTTTATGTAATCGGAGTTGTTTTATTCATAGTTTCATTACCTTTAGTTTATATTTTCGAAATTCACAATATTGACCCAGAGTTTCTATTTTATTACCTATTTCCATTAATGTCTGTCGTCATTACTTCAACTTTGTTAGATAAGTTAACAAATAGATTAGGTCGTAGAAGAGTTAACATAGTTGATAGTATTTTAATGTATTTCTTCAGAAATAAAAAGAGGTTAATAATTTTATACATTGGAATAATTTTGTTAGCATTGATAAAATATTTTACATTTTCCTAGTAATTTGCCCTTCACGATAATTAAACGCTCTCTATAATTAAATTCCATAATTTTTTCTTTCAACTGATTATACAACTCATATCTTTTCCAATACTGTTAGACAGTATTCTTACATATGTAACAAACTGATTCTTTCAAAACAAATCACATCAAACCATCAACTTCGCAATCCCTTTTTTACATGTATATGAGAACTCATTTTCCTAAAATTACAGGTTCAAAGAAACTAGTTTTCATATGTAACAATTTAAATTACTCTAGATAATTCTTTTAAACCTTCCAATAAAGTTTCGAATGTCTTATTATAAACAATCTTAAAATCTTTCTCATCAGGCTTGAAGCCAAGTCTTTCTAAGGCGTAATTAAACTTTTCTTCTGTGTTTACATGTCCTTTTGCTAATCTTAAATCATAAATTATATAGAATGGTTTAACGATTTTATTTATAGTATCATTATTTAGAGCAATATTATCTTTCAGAAAGACTTCTAATGTCTTGATGGAAGCTAAATTCTTAATCTTAGCCTTATTAACAATCAAGCTTTTCAAAAAGTTTGTGTTGATACTTTCTATAAAAACTTTATTAACTTCTTCAAATGTGTCACATAACTCTTCTTTTGTATTGTAAATAGGTCTGTAGATATTTCGCAATAAGTTAAGTAAATCTTTGTTGTCTATAAAGAATTTTTCAGAATATTTATCAAAAAATATTTTATTTATTTTATCTCTCGTTTCCATTGCCAAATTTTCATTTGGTAGTTCTGCTGGCGTCACCATTAACTGTGCTTGAACAAATTCAATACTTGGTTCTATTTCATTTTTAACTTGGTCTGATAACCATCTCATTTGCTCAACTTTTGGTAAATCTTCAAAATCACATAACCATACATGAATCCTATCATTTGGATTTATACCAAAGACAATATTCCATTTTCCTTTTGTATCACCAATCAATCCCGTATCACGTGTCGCCCATGAGACAGAATAATTTTTATCATCGAGATATCTTTTCAAAACTTTTATATCAAAAAACAGAGCCATTAGGTATGGAGGCTTTTTCTCTTTTTTCCTATGTTCATCCCCTGGTGAAGGAAAATAACCATACTTTTTTATTATTTCACATGCTTTTCTAGTTCCTTTAAGTATACCTTCTGCATCAAGTTCCATATTCTCATGTTAACAATTCATTCAATTTAGTTTTTACTTCCTTTACTTTCCTATTGTAAGCATAGATAGTTGCCTTGCTGTAACCTTTCTTGATTAACACTTCTGGCTTGATGGCGTTTAAGTCAACAGGAGCGCCCAGGGCGAGATTTGAACTCGCAAGTAGCAAGCTACGCTGGTTGATTGCCATAGATAGCAAACCAGTGCCCTACCAGGTTAGGCGACCTGGGCATAACAATAATCTAAACCCTTATATATTTGACTTTGATTTTTATAATATGAAGCCTGACACTATACTTGTTCTGGATTTCGGGGGACAATACGCACATTTGATAGGCAGAAGGATTAGGGAAAATGGCGTCTATTCTGAAGTTGTAGCTTGCAACATCTCCCCGGCTGATATAGATGACTTGTCATCAAAATTCAACATAAAGGGCTTGATTCTATCCGGAGGGCCTTCAAGCGTTTATGATGAAAACTCTCCAAAAATGGACAAACGCATTCTAGAATCGAAACTGCCTGTACTCGGTTTATGCTATGGACACCAGCTGCTATCGCATGTCTTCAGGGGTAATGTAAAGAGGGCAAGCAGGAAAGAATTTGGCCAAACATTCGCACAGGTAACCAAGCCTGTTGGCGTGCTGAATAAATTAAACAGGACTGAAAAGGTCTGGATGAGCCACGGCGATACTGTCTATAGCTTGCCATCAGAATTCGAAACTCTAGCAACTACTGATAATTGCCCTGTGGCGGCATTCAGGCATAAAGTAAAACCCATATTTGGCATCCAGTGGCATCCTGAGGTTGTCCATACAGTAAACGGCAATATTATAATGAAGAATTTTATTTTCGATATTTGCAAATGCGAAACCAATTGGAAGCCTTCTAATTTCGCCAATAGTGCTGTAGATGAAATTAAAGAAATTGTTGGGAATGAAAAAGCTATAATTGCACTGAGCGGCGGTATAGACTCTTCTACTGCCGCGTTGCTAGCGTCAAAGGCTTTGGGCAGGAATTTAATTGCTGTATTTGTAGACCATGGCTTCATGAGAGAAGGCGAGACTGAAGAAATAAAAAGTATTTTCAAAAATTCTGGAATCAATTTGATAGCAGTTGATGCGAAAAGGCAATTTCTGAATAAACTTAAAGGTGTAATAAACCCTGAGGAGAAAAGGAGAATTATTGGAAACGAGTTCATAAAAGTTTTTGAAAAGGCTGCTGAGAAATTCAAAGCTGCGTATCTTTTGCAGGGAACCATATATCCCGATAGGATTGAATCTGGTGCGACAAAACACTCGGACAAGATAAAGACACACCATAATGTCGGTGGAATACCTAGCAAGATAAAATTTAAAAAAATTATAGAACCGTTAAGAGACTTGTACAAGGACGAAGTAAGAGCTCTGGCAGAAGACTTGGGCTTGCCTAAGGAGATAATTAAAAGATCACCATTCCCAGGACCCGCATTAGCTATTAGAATTATAGGAGAAGTTACAGAAAAGAAAATTGAGATTGCAAAAAAAGCTGATAAGATTGTTAGAGAAGAGATAGAAAAAAATAATTTAACAGATACTTTGTGGCAATATTTTGCAATCTTGACAGATACCAAAACTACTGGAGTAAAAGGCGATGCTAGAACATATGGTTATACTGTTGCTATACGTGCGGTGGAAAGCAAAGAGGCGATGACTGCGAATTTTGCCAAACTGCCTTATGAAGTTTTGGAAAGGATATCAACAAGGATAACAAACGAAATTCCAGAAGTTTCCAGGGTTGTATATGATATAACACACAAGCCGCCAAGCACTATAGAATGGGAATAATTCTTAATTTGAAAACTTTATTAATTTAATATCACAATAATTAGTAAGGTACTATGGCTATTTCAGTAAAAGACATTCAGGACATGTTCAGCAAGGACGTGTTCACAAGCAAGGGCGTCTACTGCGGCAAGGTAACAGACATGGAGCTTGACTTGTCGAGGTTCAAAGTACGCTCACTGGTTATAGAGGCTGCCAAGAACTCCCAATTGGGAAAGATGGTCGGGGGGAAGAAGGGGATAATTGTTCCTTATCCTGTTGTTCAAGCGGTGGGGGATGTTGTGCTGGTAAATCATAAGATACTGGCTGGCGTGCCCGGAGAAGGGGAAACTGCAGAGGAAGAAACAGCCTGATTGTATGGAAGGCAAATTTCCTGCAAAAATTAAAGAATTGCCTTGGGCTAGGAACGGGGAAGCCTACGTATTGGCAGATTCCCAGGCCAACAAAAGCTATCCTCTAGACCCAATATCGTTCCTTGTGTGGGTTCAGTGCGACGGCAGGACAAAACTGGATTCTATAGTTGACATCTTTGCTGTCAATGGCAACAGGGACATAGTAAAAGCTGCTGTAGAGGGTATATTGGACAAGCTTCAGAATAACGGGTTAATCAAGTGGGTTTAGCAGGATATTCTGAAGATGGCAAGTATTCCTGAGGCACAGGTCTACCGAATCTTTCTTGATACAACTTTTGAACGTATGGATGCCCTCCCAAGCCGTATTCTTTAACGCACTTCTCCAACCAAAATTCTACATTATATGGCCTGTCTCGAGGGGCTATTGCATCTGGACGCATTCGTTCCCTTTTTAAGGCATCTTCCAATTCAACAAGTGCGAGTTGTCCTAGGTTTCCCATATTTTCAATAATGGAAAAAGCTATTTAAAGGTGAGTAAAAATTTACCGTTTCTAGCTATGGATAGAACTATCTATAAACCAGAAACCTAATCAAAAATCAAAAAATCTTCATATTCCCAATGTTTCTTCATCTTCTTCCATGTCTTCGAACGGATCGAATATGTCGTCTTCCATCTTTGCCAACCCTCCTGAAGTTTCAATCCCCAGCAAAAAAAAAGAAAAGCGGGGAAGGATCTCATCGTATGATGTCGATCCCCAAAGTACTGCTAAGTTCTCTTACAACAGGTCTCTCGTAGCTTACAGGTCCGAGTATGTATGGCGACTTGACGCCTGTGATGATTGCTATCACTTGGATTTTTCCCTTGAACTCTGGCAGGATTCTTGCCCCCCAGAATACCGTTGCTGACGGGTCTAGATGCTGCCCGACTGTTTCACCGATGAGGTTCACCTCTTCCAGTCTCATGTCCTCCCCTCCGGTTATATGCACCAAGGCACCAGCCGCGCCTGTGTAGTCCACCTCAAGCAATGGATTCATCAACGCTTTTGTGATTGCATCCCTTGCCCTGTCGCTGCTGTTGGATTCACCTACTCCTATTGCCGCTACACCGCCTGAACTCATCACTGCCTTTATGTCGGCGTAGTCTAAGTTCACTAGACTGGGTAGTGTGATAGTTTCTGTGATTCCCTTGACCATGCTAGCAACCAGCTCATCAGCTATGGAAAACGCCTGTTGGACTGACAGATTGCCAGCGTATTTCAACAGCTTGTCGTTTTCGATTACTATTACTGTGTCAGTAACCTGTCTTAGGGAAGCCAGACCGTCTTCTGCTTTGTTGATTCTTGCGCCTTCTACCTTGAAGGGCATCGTCACCACAGCAATCACTATAGCACCCATCGATTTTGCCATCTCGCAAACCACCGGGACGCTGCCTGTTCCTGTTCCTTTAACATAACCAGATATGGCAAATAGCAGATCTACACCATCGAGCAGTTCCTTAATCTCGTTCCTGCTCTCTTCGGCTGACTTTTTGCCGATCTCAGGATGTCCACCGCAGCCCAAACCTCTTGTCAGTTCCCTGCCGATAAGAATCTTCTTGTCTGCTTTACCCACGGCTAAATGTTTCGCATCAGTATTGAGGGAAACAGTTGTAGCCCCTTCGATTCCCATCTCAGTCAGTCTGGTTACAGTGTTTTGTCCTGCACCTCCGCAGCCTACTACCGCTATCTGGGCTTTCTTTATCTGAAAGCCGAACTCCTGCTCAGCCAGTTTGTAGTAATCAACATTGGCAAACGTAGCACCAGAGGTTGATTCCAATCTAAACCTAGTTGTAGGAGATTCTTCATTACCTTTTCCTAGCGCGCTTCTCACTATAGATTCCATTTTTTTCTCCTCCTATCCTCTTCAAAATATATTTTGCATCATCGAAAACCCCTTTATAAGGTTTCGACAAACACAATTTAGGAGAAATAGATTGTTATAAAAATCCGTGACTAAAAGAATCTGTTTCCAATCCGTGAGTTACAATCCGTGAAGTTAATCCGAGTGAGTTAAATCCGTAAGTTAAGTTAAATCCGTAAAAATATTTTCTTAAGTGAATACTTAAAGGATTTCTGATATTCAACCTATATCTTGCAGTAGATAATTTGCGAGAATTTGGAAGAATTTTGGAAGAATTTCAATAAAAACACAAGTTATTGTGTGTAGAATTTGTTTGGATACTATAGGTAGTTTGTAACATGTGTTAAATAGGTTGTCGTACGTACGACATAATCTGAAATTTTGACAATTGCTGTTCGGCATTAGTGTTATACGTATAACAAAATTTTATTCACTGAGAAGTTACAATAAAATTGTCCTACGTAGGACATTAGCAAAAATTTGATTACAAACTAGATAAAAACTTATAATTTTCTATACCAGATCATTTGATTATCATACCGTGGGTTTCTTCTGATTCTTTTAGGCTTCCTTTTAAAAGAGCCAATCCATTGATATTCCAACCGTCTACCATTGTTTAATTCATACACTACACGCGCATATGCATTATCTCTAGAATATGTG
>CAYIDG010000025.1:0-7790 GCA_964362055.1 uncultured archaeon
GAGCTACTGAGGCATATTAAAGAATTATCTGTTAGAAAATTAAAAGACTTAAACCTAATCCAAGAAGTCATTATTCTTGAGCTTCTCAGGAATGTACTTGTCAGATATGAATGTTATCCCCTTTGACGATAGTGCAGCCAGCTCTACTTTTCCATTAAGTTCCTTCCAAAGCTTGAACTGATGTTGCCATTCTTTGTTATCTTTAAACCAATCGTAGTTTTTAACCTGCTCCAACCTCTTGGTATCGACTTCCTCAAATTTTATCAAATGCCTTTTCAATTCATACTTGACAACATCATCCGCAGTAAGTCCCAGCATCTTTGCACCTGGTATCGCCAATTCCTGAGATATATGTGCGAGCGAAATAGAGCCGTACTTGATGACTGAATAGATGTATGCACCCCAAGGATCTCCATCGACGAGAATGTAAACAGGAAGCTTGTGTTCTATATGTAGCCTCTGCAATATCCTCCTTATCCCCCGTGTAGCTTGTCCTTGAGATGAGATAATGATGCAATTCAACTTCTCCCAAACTCTATCCTCATGCAGTCTTTCCCACTCGGCAGCCTTCTCCAAATAAATTACGAATTTCGCATCAACTTTCTTGAAAACAATGTCCTCCACATTAGATGGAATTGCCCATCCACCGGAACCCAACTTGCTCCAGTCAATAGTATCTCCCTTGTCTTCGATTACAACCTTGCCAGCAACCGAACCAAGTTTGTTCGCATTTATATTAAGCAACTCTCTAGACGAGCCTGTAATCAATTCCAAATCCTCTATAGCGGCATTCGACTCCTCCTGTTCGTCAACTAAATTGATGTTAGAATTCGGCAGCGTCCTCTTCATCCTGTAAAAGGTTTCCCTCAGGCTCAAGTGCTTCTGCACATCAATCAATTCCTTTGCAACCGCCGCAGCCTCAACCGTCTGGACGAATTTCCTCACATGCCCTACATTGAAGAAGTATCTTTTTGCAACCGACCCACCCATCCTAATCATTTTAGACTCGACATCAAACTTGACATTCGACAAAGTCCTTATAGGAACATTTATCGCAGGATTCTCGCCCTTCTCCACGTCCTGCACTATTCCACTGCCAAACTGCTTAAGATTTTTCTCCACTTCCTGTCTCTTTTTCATCTTTCACACCTTTCTTCGCAATCTTTTCCAAGTCGTCAATTATTTTTTGTTTCTTAGTTGCAGTCAATTTTTCCAAAGATTCCGCAAGCTCCGGAATATATTTTTCAAACAACTCCCTTCGCAACTGTGCATCACGTCTTTTATTTCTTTGCCTTACATAAATAGCTAATCTTCTTCCAGCCTCCTGCAATGCAAGCTTTATCTCCTTGATAATTTCAGGATAATCAGCGATTGCTTGTTTGCCTTCTGATGTATACGGCACCCATACAGATGCAAAGTGTATCAAAATTACTAAAGGCCCTTGTGGCAATTGTCCACCGGATTGTTGGAACTCGTATCTTTTCCAATCGGTATCTATCACAGCTTCAGTGGTGGCACAATCTGATTGGTGATATAGCAATGGCACCCTATTTGCAAATCTAAAAAACTGTGCAGTCTGATCCGGCTGCAGTTTTCCACCGTATGCCAATCCAACTTCTATTTGAAATGGATTTCCTCTGTAAACCGCAGGTGGTCTGCTTACAGCAACAAAATATTCCGCTTCGACCTCTTTCTTTAAACCTTCTTCAATAATGTTTTCCCCCATGGGCGATAAACAGTTCGTTGGAGGAGCAACAAGTTTCACCATCTGTATAGCCTTATGCAGCCTCTCGCTTTCTTCATGGGTTAATTCCTTCGGTTTCTTGTTTTCTATTTTCGCCAGCCTCAAAATTTGTTCTGCCGAAGTTCTGCCGACTCTTGAGAATTCCGTGGTCAAGAATCCCACCAAATTTCTTGCCTGCGTATCCATTGACATCCTCCTAAGTATACCAAGCTCTACACCGTATGGATGGGGCTTTATCTCTTTCGGCTGTACAGGCAATTCCTTGACAACCCTATCAAAAGTAACTTTCCCATTGGGTCCTTCATAAATAATTTTTGCATACGGATTTGAGATTGCGGTCTGCTTTAAGAATTCCGGAACAGATTGTTTTCCTTCGATATACCTACCTTCGGCTTCCATCTCTATTTTTATGCCATGCCACTTGTCTGGATTTTTTTCTTCCTTGTGAGAAACAATTTTCGGCGCATTCTTGACAACGTCTATCAGCAATTCCATTACATGCAGAGATTTTCCTGTGCTCGAAGCTATCTTTATAGATTTCCCTGTTGTAAGTTGAGAATACAATACCGCGCCAGATATGCCAATCCCTTGAGTTCCACGTGATTGACGAAGTCGATGGAATTTGCTTCCATACAAAAGTTTCCCGAATGCAAATTGGATTTTATCTTCAACAATACCAGGTCCATTATCTTCCACAGTTATTTTGAATCTATCAACACCAATTTCTTTCAAAACAATTTTTATATCAGGAACTATCCCAGCTTCGTTTGTCGCATCAAGTGAATTGTCAACAGCTTCTTTAACTATTGTCAGCAGAGATTTTGTCGGGTTTTCATATCCAAGCAGATGCCTATTCTTTTCGAAGAATTCCGCTACGGAAACTTCCCTCATCTTTTCAGCCAAATCTTCTGCGGTAACAATCCTTTCAGCCATATAAATCATTTAGAATTTTTGTATTCATATTAAATGGTAATAAGTTTTATTTAAAGTTTCATCCAAGAAATTTGAAAGCTGTGCCATGCTTTCTTCCAGACAAAAGCAATTCAATGGCGTCCCTTGCCTTATCAACATTTTGAAACCTGCCAATTATTGAAATAGTTTTTCCGTAGATTGAAATTTTTGTTTCAGTTTCTGTCTCAATGATATTCTTCGCCTTCCCTTCGGTCCCTATGACCCTGCCTTTCAATGTCATCAGCCTGCTTCTCGATTTTGTGTAACTGCTTATGTCAATCACCTCGAGCGTGAATTCTTCATCAAGGAGATTCAACGAAGTGTCGAAATCAAACCCTCTGCCGAACGCTTGGAAGACCATCTTAGCGCTCATCACAGCTATTGGATCATCGTCAGATACCTCTATTTCTTCGTTCAATACAACCTTAACATCCGAGAGTTTCTTGAACTGATGCTCCCATCTCCTGTCGGTCTTCAACAATTTCATTCTTTCTTGTGGTATGGAAAGATAATCTATCATTTTCTCATTCGATTGAAATAGTCTTGACAAAGCCTTTTCTCTTCAGCCAGTTGGCTTGGGTTGAGGTGTATCTGAAGGCTATGTCGCCCCTTTTATGCGCCTGAACCTTCCACGGCTCCACCAGCACCAAGTCGCCCTGGTTTATCCATACACGCTTCCTGAACTTTCCAGGTATCCTGCATATCCTTTCATTCCCATCGTCGCATTTCACCCTAAGCTTGTCCCCGCCGACCAACTGTTCAACTACACCTAGAACTTCAGGCTTTCTCGGAGTCCTAATCCTAGAGATTTCCAATTCTTCTTTCGTCGGCTGCTGTTCTTTAGCCATAATCAAGCAATTTGGTTTATCGGAAATATAAAGTAATATATCTGGAGTTTTCAATTGAGTTTATGTATGTAGTGTTGGTGCCTTCGTACAACGAGGAAGATCACATAAAAGAGTTGATCACGCGTTTGAAAAAAATTCCAAAATTAAAAACAGTAGTTGTTGACGACGGCTCTACTGACTCTACTGCAGATGCAGTTAAAAGAATGGGAGTGACTTTAATCAAGCATGCCAGAAACAAGGGGAAGGCTGAAGCGATTAAAACAGGTTTCAATTATATCCTCAAGAATTATCCCCAAGTGGGTTACGTGGTTCTTTTGGACGCAGATATGCAGTATTATCCTGAGGATGCTGACAAGTTGGTTAAGCCTCTGGAAAATGGGGAGGCGGATTTTGTCACTGGTTATAGGGACTGGTCTAAAGTTCCATTCAGGCACAGACTGGGAAATTTTGTTTGGAAAGCCACATTCAACCTGCTCTTCGGCACCAATTTCAAAGACACCAATTGCGGATATATGGCATTAAACAGGAGGACTATGGAAGTCATGGGCAGGATACTGCACGGCGGATATATTTTGGAGAATGCGATGTTTGTCGAGGCTGTCAAAAGAAGACTTAGAGTTAATCAAGTACCGGTAAGGGTTGTGTATAATGAGATAAGGGGAGTGGTGATTGGCAGCAGGGTGGTGGCAGGGTTGCTGCTTTTTATTCTTAGGGAAGGATTTAAATACAGATTGGGGATTAAATAAGTTTATTAAAAATGGGAGTGTAGCTCAACCCGATCTGATGAGGCTAAGGAGAGCATCCGATGATAAATCGGCTCTAAATCGCCTGAAGAGCGATGTGTTAGGAGTTCAAATCTCCTCACTCCCACTATTTCCTCAACCTTTTAAGCCTTGACAAATGATTAATAAGAATACAGATTGCTATGGCAGAAAAAATCTATGAAGGGGAACTGTTGGAAAGCAGAGTGATAGTTTGGGGCAGCGATGGTGTTGGTCTTTATGACGAATCTGGATATGGAAAACCCCAGCCAGAAGAGAATCCTGATAGGTTGGAGCTGGAGCTTGTAGAGGCAACATACCTTGTTGAAAAGGGTAAACTCAAGGTTATAAAAAAAGAGGGAAAGAAGAAGGAAAAGCTTGAATTCAAGGATTTGTTCGAACTTAGTGTAAAAAATGTAAATTTATTCCAGCCTTCCTACTATGTCTATCGTGACTTGAGGGAAAGAGGGTATCTGGTAAAAACAGGGTTTAAATTCGGAACAGTATTCAGAGTTTATGAGAGAGGAGTGAAGCTGATCAGAGGTCCCAAAGCGGCGCATGAGCACACGAAATACATAATGCAACCTGTCGCTGAAGAATCTGCGTTTTCATTGCCTGAAATGTCAAGAGCAGTAAGACTGGCACATAATATTAGGGCGACATTGGTCTGGGCTGTATTGGACAAAGAAAATTCAGTAACATACTACAACATCCAGCGACTGACACCGTGATGAAATGGGACGAATCAAGACTTCTTTTGTAAAAACAATAGGCAAAGATTTGTTTGAGAAACATTCAGATAAGTTTTCCGATGATTTTGACAAGAACAAGGAAGTAATAAACCAGCTGATATATGCGAATTCCAAGAAACTTAGGAACATAATTGCAGGATACGTGACAAGCCTGAAGAAGCAGCAAATGCAGAAGGCGGTAGGGTACTGAATCCAAGCGATAAATGTATATTGTATAAAAAGCAAACTTAATTTTAGATAGCATGGCTAAAGGCGCGATGGACGAATTTGCGTTTGTCCTACTTGCAGGCGTTATTTTAATAGGCATATTGGCGATTGCCTGGACTACTCCTTTGGAAGTTTCGCCAAAAGCATCGCCTTCGTCTGTAAATCTGCAGGCAACGCCGGGAAGCGTTGAGACATTTACGTTGAACATATCCGGAAAGAAACTGACGGATGTAGAACTGTCGGCGTCGGGCGAGATAGCCAGCTGGATAAAGTTTACAACAAACAATTTTGATGTTTCCAAATTTTCTTTGGTTGATGTGAAGGTAAGCATACCTAAGAATGCAGCATTTAAAACCTACAAAGGAAGCATAAAGGTTTCTTCTCAGGGCGGTGTTGATAATGTGCCCATCACAGTTTCAGTGGAAAAAGAAGTTGTCAAAGCTTTAGAATCAAGGAGCGTACAGCTTGGGGATTTCTTCGTCGGTTTTACCTCTGGCAGCAAGGATTTGGACTCAAGGCAGAATGTGCAGGTGAGCAGGGGATATTTCTCTGAGAGGTCTGTCAATTTGGTGGGCAGCCTTACGGACAAGGAACTTTCAATCCTGAAGGGGGCTTCAATGAATATTGTCGTTGAGGATACTAACAAGCTCGGCAATCTTATGGTCAATTTCAACGATGCGGAAGTTTACAATGACAAGGCTGGAACAGGCGAGATAGTTATTCCTTTGGACAAAAACCAATTGAACAAAACCAATGTAGTTAATATTAAAGCCGATACGCCAGGATTTGTCTTCTGGGCAAGTACACTATACCAGTTGAGAAGCGCGAAGATTGTGGCTAGTTTGGAGGGCTCATTCGCAAAAGAACTTCCGTTCAAGTTGAGGCCATCAGAAGTATCCAATTTTGATGGTTTAAGACTGGCGTACAAGGTTGAAGACTTTTCGTCAGGCTTGCCTGAGATGACAATAAAGTTGAACGGCCAGACAATCTACAAAGCAAATCCGTCTACAGATTCGTTTGACGGGAAGTTCGACAAGGACATTTTCGGTGATCCTCTGGTAGCGAATGAAGATAACAGGCTGGTGTTCTTGTTTGACGAGGAGGCTTCTTATACAGTTTCAAATGCCGTTTTGACAGTTTTCTATAAAGGCTAGGTCAAAGCCAGCAACCTCAGGAAATCCCTAGTTCCTGTCGCCAAACCAAGAATCCCTATCATCAATTTTATGTAGTTGTTGAATTCCTTGTCACCTTTGAACCTGTCTAACAGAAGAAGGATTGACACTATTCCTACGATTTTTAGGAAGATGAACGAAATTGGCGAGAGGATGTTTATAAAAATCGATGGGACATAATGCTGCTCGTAATATCCGAAGTACTGTATTGCAACATACGTAGCAGTCGCATCAAACATCTGCGCCATCGTCACGAGCTTATTGGCTATGCTCCATCTGATTTTGTAGAGGATTATTATCCATGGCAAATAAAAAAGGGAAACTAAAATCAAGCCTGTTGAATTGACGAAATTGAGCAAAGACACGATGACCGAGAATGCAAGAAGACCTATAAGGAAAAATGTTTTGAAATAAGGCACGCCGAATTTTCTTTCCAACAATATTGAGGATAACAATGCAACTACTATTAAGGTGAAAGCTGTCAGATACATCCCAGGAGTTATCAGCCACCATGTGTTGAACACGCCAGCATCTTGAGTAACTCTTAAAGCCCCGGCAAGGAGAATGTATGGTATAATTCCTAGCCCCAATTTGTAATCAGTTTTTATCTTAATTTTTTTCAGCATCTCGTAAGTTGCATAAACCGAAGCAACGAAAATAAGCGCGAAGATAAGAGTTTTCTCGGGCGTATATCCTATAGCTGTGGGATTTGTAAAATAACTTATTATCTCTTCTAAGGTTACCATAAATAATACTAACCTAATTCAGATTTATATTATGGGAAAAGGTCAGGCAGCTATTTTATTAATTATCGTAGCACTTGTTGTTATTTTCCTGTTTTTATCACCACAAATTTTACGTCCACAACCTGCAATAGAGCCAGTTAAATTTAAAAATGACATAATTACTTTGGAAAATTTTCAAGTATCCAATTTGAGGCCTGTTAAAGGTAGTATAGTAACTGTCAGTTTTGATGTGACAAACAATGGTGATAAGGATGTTGATGATGTGATTATAGATTTTGGTGGGACAACTATAGCAACTGGTGATGACTTAACTATTGTTGAATGTGAAGGGGAAGGCACAGATGCACATATCGATGTTAAAAAAGTTTTCAAATTCCGCAGATGGTGGCCGTTTGTTAGTGAGAAATCATGTGCGTTCGATAAGTTAGTTTCTCTCGATGCTAGAAAATTAACAGTAAATTATAAGGTTATTAATGAAGGTTCACGCAACATTTTGGTTGAAGTTAGTTATCCTTATGATGGCACAAGAGAGGCACTAATACCGATTGTGGACGATAAGACTGTTAGAACGCCTAGAGTGCAATTTAGCCAAAGCCAGCCATCTTTCGG
>CAYIDG010000026.1:0-7722 GCA_964362055.1 uncultured archaeon
TGAGGGAGACAACACTCAAGGCATGGAAAAAGTAAAAACTCCAGTTAAGTGGAAATTATGAACTCCAAAAACATTTTCGTGCAGACATACGGATGCACTTCAAACAAGGCAGATTCACAGATTATGATGGGCTTGTTGAGGCAAGCCGGTTACAGGATAACCGACAATGAAAATGATGCGGATTATTTGATTGTAAATTCATGTGCAGTAAAGTCAGCAACCGAAGATAAAATAATTCATAGATTGAAGAAATTGTCAAAATTCAACAAAAAAATTATAATTGCAGGTTGTCTCACCAAGGTAAATTCAGAAAGAATAAAGAAAACAGTGCCGAATTTCTCAGCCATGATAGACCCCCGTTCTGTGCATAAAATAGTTGATGTTGTTGAGCAGGTGAAGGATGGAAAAGAAAATATTGTAGAGTTATCAGAAAAACCGGCAGACAAGCCGAAATTACCCAGATTTTCATTTAGCAAGGTTATCGATATAATAAAGCTTTCAGAAGGTTGTCTCTCTAACTGCACATTCTGTGCGACTAAGTTGGCAAGGGGCAATCTATACAGTTACAGGCCGGATATAATCAGGGATGCAGTTAAAGCTGGTTTGGACGAGGGTTTTAGGGAATTCCACCTTACTTCAGAAGATTCGAGTGCGTACGGCAGGGATATAGGCACAAGTCTTTCAGAATTGTTGGAGTCAGTGGCAAAGATTCAAGGCAAGTTTTTCGTTAGAGTGGGGATGATGAACCCTCTGCATTTCAAGAAAATCGAACTAAAAGATTTGATAGAAGCTTACAAGAATGGCAAAATTTTTAAATTCCTGCATTTGTGCGTCCAATCCGGGAGTAATGACGTTCTAAAAATAATGCGACGTGGCTATGATGCCGAGGATTTTATACGTTATGTCCAAGAATTTAGAAAGGACATTCCTGACCTGAACTTGCATACTGATATAATTGTTGGCCATCCGGGTGAGACTGAAGAAGATTTCGAGCAAACTTTAAACTTAATAAAAGAAATCAAGCCTGATTTTGTAAATATTTCCAAATTCGGTGCTAGGCATGGTACTTTAGCGGCAAAAATGGAAAAAATAAATACGGAAATTGTGGACGGAAGGAGTAAAATTTTGCATAAACTTGTAAAAAAAATTAGTCTAGAAAAAAACCAAAAATGGCTGGGATGGAAAGGAGAGGTAATTATTGATGAAGAGGGGGAAGATTTTGTTGAAGGAAGAAATTTTGCCTACAAACCAATAGTAATCAAGGAAAAAATAAATTTAGGCGACATAATTGATGTAAAAATTGTTGAAGCGAAAGAAAATTTTCTTGTTGGAAATTTTCAATAGATTTATATATAAGGTTTAATAAATATATTTTATCAAGAATGATGGAGTCTGTAGAAAAAAAATGTTTGGACCTCATTTGACATTGGATATTTACGGTTGCAACCCTGAAAAACTTTCTGATACAAAATTTATTTACGGTTTATTGGACGAATTACCAGAATTAATAGGCATGCACAAAATTTCAAAACCAAATGTAACGTATTTTGATGGCAATCCCAATGGCTTTGACAAAGGTGGTGTGTCGGCATTTGTTTTAATAACGGAAAGTCATATAACAATTCACTCTTTCATTGATGATAGATTTGCATCCGTAGACATATTTTCCTGCAATCAATTCGATGTGAACAAAGCTACCAATTACTTGATGGAAAAACTTGAAGCTAAAAAGGTTGAAAGAAATCTTATAGAGCGTGGAAAGGAATTTGTTAAACACTATCCGAAGAGTGTGCAAAAAGCTAAATCAATAGTAATGAAGCAAAGACCTAAATTCAATGTTTGAACATTTCCTTAACAGTTTTAATTACTATCTGAGCATCTATCCTTCCTCTTACCTTGCTCATGGCAATACCAATAGCTCTATCTAAAGTTATGTTAGGCTGGGAAATTATGTCTTTTACAATTACCTTTAGTTCGGCCATAGAAATGGCAGTTAAGTTCAGCTCTTTGACGGCATTGCTAACATTTTCATTATGTTTTTTAGATAAATAAATTATAATCTCTGGAATAGCCTCTTTCGCAATTCTCCTATTTTCTAACGCGTCGAATATTTCTAGAAAGTGTTTTTCAGCTAAGTTTGTAACAGCTACTTCCCTTCTTTCCAAGTCTTTTAGTGTTTGTGTAAAAGTACTGGCAATTATTGATGGTTCTACTCTCTTAGTTTTGATAATTTTTTCGAATAATGGCAAATGCTCGGATCTTAGCATTTCGTTAGCTAATTGATTAGATAATTTTAATTTTGATTTGAATGCAGCTAATTTTTTGGTCCAAGGCTCTGGCAACGACTTTCTCAGATTTTTAACCATATCATTTGTAACAGGAATTGGCACGATGTCGGTTTCTGGATAGATACGGGCAGCTCCCGGCAAAGGACGCATGAATTTGGTATTGCCATCAGGCAATGCCATTCTGGTTTCTTCCTTAACATTTTCCGATATTTGTCTTTTAACTTCATTTTCAATTACTTTCGCAATTATCCCCAATTCCTGCACACCTTTAATTTCAACCCTAGCTCCTTTTCCAATACTAACATTGATATCTTGCCTAATGCTTCCAATACCAGTTTTAGTTCTTCCAGTTGACCTGCACATTATGCCTAGCAAGTAGGCGATTTCCTGAATTTCTTGCGGCGTATACCCTATAAGCAATCCTGTATCGACTTCAACCAAGGGAACCCCCAATCGATTAAGACGGTAAACAACAACACCATTCTCTTCTTTAACTATGGCAGCCGCATCCTCTTCCAAACTTATTTGGGTTATGGGAATTTTCCCTCCTTTGTAAGTTAAATAGCCATTCAAGCCGACTATTGCAGTTCTTTGGAACCCAGAAGTATTACTTCCATCAATAACGGTTTTTCTCATGATTTGTATCTCGGATGGTATTTGGCAGTTGAATAGCAATGCTATTTGCAAAGCTGTTTCTAGCGCTTCTTTGTTTAAATCATGAGGCGGTTCTTCATCAGCTTCTACAAGACAACTTTCATTTTTGAATATTTGATACTGAAAAGTTCTATCTTTAAGATATTCGAATTGTGCTGTCACATCTATTTCACCTAATTCACTAGCTACAGGATGCAATTTCCTTATAATCGTTTTCGATGGTTCTTTTTCCTGCATAGTTGTCGAACAGTTGCAGAACAGTTTGAAATTTGTATTTAGTTGTTGATGAATTTCCAAGCCGGCTTTCAAGCCAATTTTCCCATAATTAATCGCTTCAGTCAGCCAATCACCTCTCTCCTACCGCTTATTTCCCCAGCATAATTGGTCAGCATCATTTCCTTGACTTCATCTAATTTTTTTGTGTGCCCGAGAACCCAGCCTAGTTTGACATACGCCGTTTCGGGAAGCATATCTTCCGCATAAATAACTCCTGTCTGCAGCAACTTTCTCGCAGGTTCATACACAAATGGGTTTAGTCTTCCATACAATGTTTGCGGTGCTAAAACAATGGCAATCCCCTTGTCTACAGCCCTTTTGACATCTGGTATCCAATTTACATCGCCAGTGGGAACATGTCCCATCCCTGTAGCTTCAATCACAACCCCCTTGTACCCTTTTTCTATGAGGAAATTCAGCACATCAGCGGTTGCCCCAGGATACGTCTTGATTAGCGCTACTTTTTCTTCAAAATCCGCATCTAATTTTACTTTTCCTTCGGTTCTTTTTCTATAGTTCTGATTCACAATATCTATTTTACCATCACTCCAGACTTTGGCTATCGGCGTATCATTGACTGTTTTAAATGCGTCCCTCCTACTCGTATGCATTTTTCTGGTTTTTGCCCCAGGTAGAAAATTACAAAACGTGTCAGAACTTTCGCCATGCATACAAATCCCGACTTCGGCTATGTCAGAATGACCGGCAACATAAGAAGAGCAAATTAAATTAAAAACATTATCGGAACTTCCCCTGTCTGTGCTTCTTTGTGCTCCTGTGAATACAACCGGCTTATTCAGGTTTTTTAGCATGAAACTCAAGGCAGCTGATGAGAAGTGCATAGTGTCTGTGCCATGCATTATCACCACACCGTTCGTATCTGAGTTCAATTCCTTTGCAACATGTTCAGCCAATTTTATCCAGTATTTTGGTGTCATGTTTTCGGATGCAACAGAAAAAACCCTTTCAGCTTTTTTCAAATTAATTATATTCCCTAATTCAGGTACAGTGAACAATATTTCTTCAGGGCTTAAAAGCCATGATACAGCACCGGTTACATAATCTACCCTGCTTGCTATGGTTCCGCCAGTAGATAAGATGGAAATTGCAGGAAGTTGCGGGTTTGGTTTAACTTTTCTTATAGGAAATTTACCCAATTTTTTACTGCTGCCAATTTTTTTTATGCCCATTTTCTTTTCAAATTCAATTCCAATGTTATACCCGTTATCCAATTTTATGACGATAGCAGAAGTGTCACCCAGTTCAATCCTAGGCATCAAAATGCCTTCATATGTCTCCTTGCCTTTTGTTATCTGGATTCTGTCGCCTATGTTGATGTTTTTAGCCTTCAATAATTTTCCTATCTCTTGAGAATACAAGTTACCACTAAAATAGATTGCATAAAAGAAGATAAACTATTTCAAACTCGTCCAATCATCTGCTTAACAACTTTTCCATTTCAAATGCGAATTCCTTTGCCCTCTGCAAGGATGTTTTAGCTTTCGCCTGTTTTTCAATTTCTATTGTTTTGTATTGTATCAGGCTCCGCTTGTTTCTTTCAAATTCAAACGACTCGATCAATGAATCTGCTTTCATCCCAGCGAGGTTCATTGCTTCTTCTTTTGCCTGCTCATATTCTTCAATCAAAGATTCTTTCAGCTTTCCTCTGATATAAACAATCATTGCATCCGAAGTCACTTTGTGGACAATCTTATCTCCTACCTTGTAACCAAATTTCAGGAGAACAGCATTTGCATAATAATACATTGTGTAGTACGAGCAGACAATAGTCCACAGTTCCGAGAGATTATTTTGATGCACTTCTTCCGCCACCCTTAGGCTTTCTTTCGCGTTTCCCAACAGAATGTTCATTATCTGCTGGTTCATAGTAGCCTTTTTGAGCAGGCCTTCCTCTAGGTAAGACTTGACATTACTTTCGGCTTCTTTTATCCTCTTTTTATCCAACATTTGACAACAGCCTGTAATATTCCTCTATTCCTATCAAAATAATGTTGCTTTTAAGAGCCTCGCTTACAACGGTGAATTCCCTGCTTTTTGACATGTGTATGAAGCTTTCATAATTTACTGCTGTCAAATGGATTTTATTAGGCAGTAATGCTATTGTCGCCCGTATCTCCTTTTCATTCCCGCCGATTGTCAAGATATCGATATCGGAATGCTTGTTTGCCGTCCCTTTTGCGTGAGAGCCGAACAGCAAAGCAATAAACGGGAACTTGAGCTCTGCAAGCCTGTTGTGGATTACCAAAAAATCCCTGTTTTTGAAAAGTTCTTTTCTTCTCAGGTATTCAGCCTCAAAAACCCTGTGGTTGAATTTGCCTGCGAATTCGCATATATTGGAATTGCCAGTTTTCGTGATTCTGAGCATGCCGTCTTTTTCCAGCTCCATCGCCTGCTCATAGGCTATACGATAATTGATTTCCAATGCTTCAGCCATCTTTTTGATGGTAAATCTTTCCTCTTTCCTGTCCAGCAGGAGTTTCAATATCTGTATATCGCTGCCCATAATTATTACTTAATGTAATAATACTATTATAAATAGTAATATATGAATATTTCAAAGTAGTTCTTCCAAATTTAACAACCTGCGATTAGAATCTTTTCATTGTTCAAGATATCAGCTAATAACCCTAACCAAAATACATTTCTGCTATTTCGTCAAGATGATTTGTTTGAAGATCTTGTGAGGGGAATTAGGAAGAGGAAAGGGTTGCCAGCTCTTTTAAGTCTCTTCTCTAATGTAGCTATGGCATCCATAAAAATCATCAATTATTACAGAGGCAGACGTCCATATAGCTCCCGATAGTCTCTAATCCACTCTTGATGAAACCTATAATCATCTGGTTTTAATTCTGTTGTTACTTGCGGGCCTCCAATACCCCAACGGAACTGTATTGGTTGTTCTAGTTTATCCCGTTCGCTTCTGGGTAGTAAACGTAAATAAATCCCATTATCCATCATTTGTTGATGGTATTTTAGAAGGTTTGCTTCTATTCTTTCCCGATTGGCATTAGGGGCAAAAGGACCTAATTTGTTATCTAATACATCTATTTCAAGTACTGCTAGAGGTAAACGGCCTATTGGGCTGTAGTCATCCGCTAGGGATTTCATTAATACATGATTTAAAAAATAGTCTGCCGTATCACTCAAACCCATACTTGAACCGAGACCAAACCAATATTGGATAAAGCTTACATTTTCAAATACTTGAGAAGTAAGGTCTTTGCTTTTTGTATATGACCAAATATGGACAAAATTTCTTGCACATTCTGTTGCTTCTTCATAAGAATCTTTAACTGGCGTTTGTCCCTCCAAGACAGCCACCCTGCCTCTACCAGAGGTTCTTGAAGAAACCAAAGATGGCTCTAATTGGATCTCTTTTCCATATTGGGGCGGACGAGCCTCGCAATATTCGTTTAACAACTGTTCTGTCTGAACTTGATTTAATCCTTCCAAAATAGACCTGACAGCAACTGCTCTGGCTGCTGTCCTGCTAAGATGTTGTCCTGAAATAATCCTATATCTTGACATACCTAATTCCCGTGCATTATAGTTGGCACTCAGTAAAGATTCTTCATAACGCTGGCTGACTCCAGGAATAAAAGTCCTGCTTGTAACAATGACAACTTTTTCTTGCTTTGCCGCTTCAACCAATGCTGCTCTTATTTGTTCTGGTCCATTACCCAAACTATGGGCAGCTACAATAACTGCCTTATAGGATGGATCCAAGATTTTCTCTATATCATCTGCTGGTTGATTTTGGTTACCTAAGTCAACTGTATGAACACTGCATAAAGCATCATAGAGATTTTCAGCAGTTAATCGTCTTGTAACATGGATTAAGGGCGATGTGTCTCTAGAGTAGAGCCAGCCTGTGCCAATAACTTCCTGATATGGATGGACCTCTTTTCTCCTTTCACCACGTTCTTTATTTACTCTAAAAACAGTTAAAGTATCTCCTGACAGATGAGCATAAGAGTTGGGAGAGAAAAATGTATCTTGACCTTGAAAGATCATTTCTTCCGTAGGATCGAATTTGGCAACATCGGCTGCAGCATAAAGATACTTGTGGAAAGACCAAAAAGCACCTGAAGGATATCTTAAATCGGGCAGGTACAATTCTGGATTTACTTGAGCTATCCTAGCAAGCCCAAGGAAATTATCCGGTGCATCTGAATTTTCTTCATGCCTGGATCTATTAGCACCAGTAAAATAGGTTGGAGGTAGTTCTGTATCAAAAGTTAATGCATCAAGAAGGGCTAAAAATGCGACATCAGCTGTATCTGTTCCTTGAGCTCCAGCAACCAGTCTTTTTGGGTCTTCAAGCCTTCTTTCTATAAGATTTGTGGTTATGGCAGCATTGAAGGGATGTGTCAAGTGTGAACTATCCCCACTAAAAAGGGAGTAAAATTCCCCAGTGACATAACTTCCAAACTCCGGACACCAAGGGGCGAAGTATCTATCGACTGGAACATCTAAAGGTTGT